>JAZOOK010000154.1:0-18748 GCA_045654965.1 Candidatus Coprovivens sp.
TCATATGAATAAAAAACATGATTAACATAAGTTTTAGCATTGTTATGAAATACAAGTTCTTCATTTACATGTAATGTTCTTTTGTTACTGTATAAAACATTATAAAAACTATAACAATATGATTGAATAAATCTATTTATATTATAAGATATAGTAAGTTTTACAAGTTCTTCTGTATTGTTTATAATATCAACATTAGGAATATTATTGGTTATAAATATTTCAAAATCATCAGGAATAGCTCTACGTAATTGCCAAGAATAATCACTATAATCTAAATTAACAAGAATTCTTTTACTTTGTCTATTAATTACAGCTATAGCACTAGATGTACAACTTTTATAAACTTCTTCTTTTTTAGGAGTACTTGGATTAAAACCTATACATAAAATATCTCCTATACCATATACACTATTCCAACTATGTTTAAAATCTTTATAATACACATATTCATCACTATGAATAAATCTGTGTATTATTTCAGATTTAGGATAAGAATGTCTAATTCTTTTAGGTTTACAAACTTCAGCAGTTTCCATGTTTAAAATTGTTTAATATCATAAATATAATTAATAGTTTGTTTATCACAAAATAATATATAAAATATTTTTGAGAGATTTCAGAGCTATTATTTTCCGACCTTATCTATTTATCATTTTAAATATAAAAATCGAAAAAACAAAAGATATGAACATAACCATAGCGATATAGCAATCTATACCACTCACTGAAATAATGATTTAGATATAAGTTTACAATAATAGCTCTTTTAAAAGTAACAGCTCTTCTACGGGGGAGGTTATAAAAATAACTTCTATCAATATTAAAATTAATAGAAGTTACAGATTATAAATCTAAATTATAAATATCCCCCATTTCATCACTTTCTACCAAACTTACCACAATATTACAATTTGTTTCACACCCTGACAAATAAATATCTTTCCAAATAGAAGTAAGTTTAATTTTAATTCTACCATAATTATCTATTCTAGTAAGATAACATTTTTTATTAACATCAGGTGAATCAAGCATTGCTATAAAATAAGTATTGATATTTGTATTAGGATTGTATCTTTTTAGTAAAGTATAATAAGGTCTAGCTTTTATTTCTCTACTAAGTAAAGTTTTCTTTTTAATATCAATCCAAGTTTTAGTTTTATCTAAATCATCTGTTATTTTATCATACGCATTAAGATTCATGTTTTACTAATTTAATTACTTTAGCATGAAATGGAACTTGAGCAATTCCACTTCGTTCTCTATATTCTACAAACGCTAAATAATTACCTTTAAGGTATTTATCTTTTTCTACAAGAATTTGTTCTTGTTCATTTTGGGGTTTATTGATAGTACATTCAAAAGTATTATCGTTAATGTCATTTCGTAGAATAAATTTAGGAAGATGAGATCTTTTAATTCCTTCTGGTATTATATCAATAATAGTAAACAATCCGTCTTGTTTCTTTTTAAATTTAAGCATACTATTATTTCTTTTACCACCAAACTGATATTCAGAATTATGTTCTCTTATAACCAAACCTTCAAACCCTAAAGATATAAATAAATCTCTTTTAAGTATAGCTTCATTTATATCAGATATTACAGTATTTGGTAATAATACAAAACGATTTTGATTATTTAAATGACTTGCTTTAGTCATATTACCTTCTGGTAAATAACCAAGAAAACTTTCAAGAAGAAGCTCTTGTCTTTTATATGCAGCCATGTGTTCTATACATATATCGTAACACCAAAATTGCAACTTATAATGTTGTGGAACTTCAGTATTTTTAATGAAACTATTTATTTCATTTATACCATAGCCTGGGAGATATAATTCTCCATCAAGAGCAACACCTTCTTCTAGCATCATTTGCTTTAAACTACCTGGAATACAAGGTAAAATAATGTCATCTAAATAGTTTAACTTACTAGTCCAATCTACACCTTCTCTACTACGATAATTAAGATGATAATCTCCAAAAAGACCTTCATCTTTAGCCATACTAATAATACATCGTTCTCCGTTTATCTTCCATTGTCCTAAATAGCTACCTTTAGTAAAAGGTTTATTATCTTCTAAAGTTTTACAAAGCATAGGTATAAATTTACCATCTTCGTGAGTATTGAATTTAGGAAGATAAGTATTTAAATAATGAAGAAGATTATCGGTATTTACATCAAACGGTGAATTATCATATAAATCCTCTAAAGTTTTATAACCTTCTTTACGTTTAGCTTTAATTTGAGAAGCTATTTCATCATCTATTTTACGATTAGTTTGTAAAACTTCAGAATGACCTTCTCTTCCAACTAATCCGTATCTAACAATTATTTTATTTAGAGCATCTTTATATATTTCCCAAAGAATAGGTTTACCTTGAGCATTTCTTTTAAATAAAATCATTTTACTTTTACATTAAATAAAACAATACGTTTAGGTTTACCTAATACTCCATGAGCATATAGAACTAATCTAGAAGGTCTAAAAGTTTCAGCCCAAAGAGGTCTATTAACAGGTGAATGACAAGCATGACAAGCATAATCGTAGTTAGATCTAATAGGCACTCCTTGAATACCTAAATGAGACAAAAAGTTTAACTTATCTAAAAGTTCTATATCATCACCTTTTGTAAAATCTACTTCTCCATAACAATAAATACATCTATTATCTATTGTAAAAGTATGTTTACCTCTATGTATGACAATGGTTTCGTTTTTGTCTATTTTAGCTTCTTCTTTTTCAGTTATATAAGTCATTACTACTTGCTTATTACTTAAATTAGTTCTAATATTAAGTAAAATATGGTAATCCTGACAAATCGGCATAGGTATCAGAAACCTCATTTTTGAATCTAATTTCGACATAACTTATAGTTTCTTTAATAAATTGATTTATTTCATTATAATTATATATAGCATGAAGTTCTGCAAAATCTTTAGCTTTATAATTAGGAAGATTAAGTTCTCCTCTAGTTATAAATAAATAAGGTATATCATAAACATCTTTTAAATGTTTAGCTCCTAATCTTCCTGTATAATCAAAATCTAATAGACTTACAATCATACCATCAGGACTAAGTTTATTTTTAATATACTCATATTCTCTATCAGTTAATCGATAATTTTCACTAGGAAGATTTATAACTCCAATATTGAGTTTAGTTCCAGCTCCCCCGTAGAAGGGTTGTGATTCTAGATGACAACCTAAACTCAATCTATCTTTAGTACTTTTAGTTATAATAATATAATCATAATTATTAAGCTCTAAATTAAGAAGTCCTTCAATAACATTACAATTAGTAATAAATTTTAATTCAGTAGTCTTATTTCGTTTAGGAAAATATAGTTTTATAAGATATATTCCTTTACGATTTTGACCAAGTATATAAGCATAACAAGGATCTTTTTGTTTATAATGATATTTAGGATCACTATTAATTCCTCTATCTATATAATATTGGTCTACAGGAATAACAAAATGAGTATTAAGATAACTAAGATTTACTCCTAAAGATTCCCAATAAACTTTATCATCTTTATTCCAAGAACGAGGAACAATTTCAATTATAGGTTTTCTTTGTTTTCCTACAATTATAGCTTGCTTTATATCATCTGTAACATTTTCATCAATTTCCTTATTATCTATTATATTACTAAATGTATGAGCTATATGTTTTAAAATAAAATAAAAGTCTTGTTTATTATTAGTTTCTATTTTACGATTATACATAAGAGACAATACATAAGCTACAACATCATAAACATCTCCAAAAAATCCAAATCCACCAAAATCTCTAACTTTAAGCCTACCTTTAGCATTATATTGTATTCCCATACTTCCGTTTTTATCGTTATCTCTAAAAACAGAACAAATTAAATTATTATATTTGATACAATCTTTGACTGTATCTATAGGAATATTTAAATACTTACTAACAATAAGCTCTTGAGAAATTTTGCTTTCTATATAATCTTTTGTAAGATGACTATTTGCTATATTACGAATCATAATCTTATGAAAATTAAGGGGCAATCCCTTTTTATTAAGGACTACCCCTTTCATTAATTAGAAACTATGTTAAACTATTAAAATGGCATGTCTTCTGAAGCATCCATAAAAGCAGAGGAATTACCTCCTAGTCCCATAGACATTTCGCTACCTGCCATAACACCACCCATCATTGGAGCTGCCATACCTGGAGTACCAATAGAAGGAGCTTTATTAGTTTCTTTAGGTGTAATAGACTCTTTAGCCAAATCTACTCTAAGAACTGTAGGAGGACAATCTTTCTTAACTAGTTCGATTGCTCCATTACCAATAAATCCGTCAAAGCCTAGTTCGCCATTTTGTACAACATTCTTCCATTCTCCTTTAACTTTCTTATGACGAAGAAGTTTAATCCAAGTAGGAATAACCTTACCATCGGCAGTCTTATATACTGGTTTAGCTACTTGACCATCTACAAGATTGAAAGTACCATTCAACATAGCTGCTGCATTTTCAAAAATGAAACGATAACCTGCAACTACATCTTCTGTTTCAACAGCTACATATTCGTTATTTTCATCAAAATCTTCAAACGGAAGTGACAAAGCATTTTCTTCATCTTCAGTTAATTCACGACCTTTAAGATAATAAACATCAAGAACATGCTTAATCCAATTAAATACATTGTTAACTTTCCATTCTTCTGTTCCACCAGGAATAGTAGCAACATTGCTTTCTACTGGATTCAAAGTTTGATAAACATGACGTTGTTCTGTAGCAGTTTTGTGATTACTTGCAAAATGGAATGTAAGACGAGGTACACTCATACCTGTAAATTGCTTACCTTCTGCGTTAACAGACCAATCTACTCTAACTTCAGCAAGATGACCGATAAAAAGCATATTATTAGCGGCATCTTTTTCATGAAAACGAAGTTGAGCTACGGCTTTTGTTTGATTGTTAACACCACGACGAGATTTTTTAACAGCAGTTTGCGCAGATGCTGTTGTAGTTTTTTCAGTTTCTTGTGACATAACTTAATTAAGTTTTTAATTTATAATTTAGACAAAAATAATGGCGAACAATCATAGACTATTCGCCATTAACGTTTTCATTATGACTTTGTTTTGGAGCAAGCAAACATTAGTCGTTAGACTTACGCACGATAGGGTCTGTATCTTCTACAAATTCAATAGGAAGAATAGTAACCTTAACTACTTCTTTACCATTGTTGTAATCGATTTGTTGAGCTTCAGCAACAAGAACATCGTAAACACGATTCTTCTTAGTAGCAGCTTCACCAAGATCTGCCTTAAGTGCATTCCAGATAGAAGTATCTGTAAAGTTAAGTGGACAACCAACACCTGTAGCAGAGCTAGTAGATGCAGTCTTAGAACCACTGCAAGAATGATACTTAGGAGCTTCAATCATATCGATTGTAAGTTTTTCAGCGAGTTCTTCATCAGAAAGTTCGCCAAATTCAGCTACAAGAGCTTCACGACTATTTTCTACAAGTTCCATGCGATGAGCATCAAGATACTTTTGCTTATCTTCTTTTGTGTAACGTTCTGTTGCCATGATAGGATTTCCCTTAGAATCATATTGTGGAACACCCTTAGCAATGAACCATTGAGTAAATGCTGCAAGTACTGCATCTTCACCTTCACGAGTATTAAGATCAATACCGTTTTCTTCTGCATATGCTACTACGTCTTCTACACGAGCTTGAATAGCTTGTTCAACACCTGCAATGTTATTCAAGAACATTACATTTTCACCTACTGCAATATTCAATGCTTTAGATACAGGAGAAGTAATTGAGAACTTACCAGCTGTAGAATTAATTGTAAGCTGAGGAGTAGCATTTACTGTAGCTGATTTTTGACCTGCTTGAATAGCGTTAACACCAAACTGAAGTTTGTTACCTAGTTTCATAATTTAAAAAATTTAAAGTTATTAATAAATAAAAAGTTAATTATAAATATAACCATTATGGTTATTTTGAACATTTTAATCTGTTACTTCTTCATAAGAAGCATCTTGAACTAAATCATTATCGGAAATGTCCATACCATTAATGACTTTAAGTTCTGTTGTTTCATAGCATCCCATAATTGCATCTGGAGCTATGTCTCTAGCACCAAGCGTAAAAGCTCGATGACCAATTAAAACTCTAGGATACTTTTTATAAGTATCTTTATCAAAGAGACCAGCAGATAAAGCTTCAGATTGAGAAAAATGACTAATACAAGTTATTTCTCTTTCTTTACCATTTATTACTTTATAACGAGTAAATTTATATTCTGTAACAAAATCTACTGGTTGAGCAGGAATACGAATAACAGGAAATTTACCTTCTTTAGCTATAGAATGTGCATGAGCTTTATTAATAGCTTTAACACATTTTTCACTAACCTGAAATTCATTATACACATTACCTTTTAGGTCTGTAAACCATTGTACTGGATAAACCCCTACGGTATCATCTTTTGTAACCTCAATAGCTTCTCTGGCAGTACGACACTTAACACAATATTGAGGAAGTTGTGTTTCATTATAAATCGTATTACCGTCAGTATATTGATACTGAGGAGTATAATCTTTAGTACATTCCCAAACTACTCCTGCCCTCGATAATAACGATTTGATAATATGAATATCAATACCAGTTTTTCCATTTATTACATGGATATGTTCTATACAAGTACTAAAAGGTAGTTGCAAATCTTGAGCTCTAGCTAAAATAGCTAAACCATCAGCTACACTTTTAATACCTCCTTTTTCACTTGACATAAACTTCTTTAAGAATACTTCTGCACTTGCGAGTTGTTTTTCATCAAGTAAATTTAGAACACTTAAACTAGTAGAAGAATCATTAGGTCTTGTAATCAATGTACGACTACTACCACCATTATTAGCCTCTATTTGCTTGTCCATTATTTCAAAGGTCTAGTTTTATTTAACACTACAAATATACAACAAAATTTTTAATCAACAACACTAAAATCTAAAAAATCTTCACTACTATTAGAATTTTTAACATTATGATTACTTTCAAATATTCGGCTCTCTAATAGCTTTTGTTCTTGAGTATTTTTGCAATATAAAGTATATAGCTGTATTTTATCATTGTTAAAATTTAAATGGCTTAAACGATATAAATAACTCTTTAATTCTTCACATTGCGGAGAAGTAATAATAATAATATCTACAACTATATTCAAATCTTTATCTGGAGCATTATTAGTAGAAAGGATATTAATATTACCCTCATTAAACATATCAACAGCGTAAGTTTTTTGAGCTTTAGCTCCCATAGTTTTACGTTTACCTTTGTTAACTCCGCTTTTATACATAATAGGATTACCTTTTATATCTACAGCAGGTATAGGTTCTACTTTATCGTGATAATTTAAACAAATATTTGTTTCAGATAAAGTATTTAGATATTCAGTGACATTAGTAGCAAAATCAGCTCTCTTATTTATTATAAGAATTTTTTTATCAGGATTACGTTTTACAATATTATGAATTTCTTCTAATTTAAGTTTATAATCAGATAAAAGTTGACTTCTATTTCTTATAATTTCATAAGTTTTAGAAGCTCTTTCTTTTAAATTTACAGGATTATATAGTTTATCTATTTCTACATTAAATTCAATACTCATATCTAAATGCTCATTCCAACCATTTTCATGAGCTATTTGAGAACATATTTGTAAAGATGAAATATTTAACTGATTATTTCCTGTATTAGCTTGATTCATAATATCAAAACTACCGAATATATTAATACTAGTTGTAATATATTCATTATAATAATTAAGAAGTTTAAAATCTTCGCTATCGTTAATTATGTCAACGCCTAGTAAAGTTTCCTCTACGGGGGTGCTTAATCTCAACTCATTTATCTCATTTTGTTTAAAATCTGAAAGAATAGGTGCAATTTTATAAATTGTAGTCATATCTTCACTATTATGTAATAGTTTATTTAAAACAATAAGTTTAAATTTACTATTAGATAACATAAGATTCATTTTATGTCTTATACTTTCAGGTCTGTACACAATACACAAAAAAGGATACACACGAAGATTACATTTTTCAATATAATCTTCTGTTAATATTTTTATATTTCCAGATTTAATAAGTTGTTTAAATTCTTCGTTATTTTCTTCATCTATATTTTGTTGAGTTATAAATTCTGTTATATTCGCTCTTTCAGAAAAAGAAGGAACAATTATTACAGTTTTACAAGTAGGAGAACGAGAATACACTCTTTGCAATACTCCTAATACCATTAATTTATCATTTAACGGATGAGGTATAAGAGCTGTACCTATACCTTTAGCATCTCTCCAATGATTTATGGCATTTTCATAAATAGTTGCTATTTCCATTATTCATTAAAATCATCTTCATCAAACAGGCTAGTATAAATATGAGAAAGTTTTTTTATAGATACTTTTCCACTAACAGTTCCCTTAGTTTTATCTCCTTTTTGATTAGGAGATATACCTAGCATAATAGGATCTATAATTTTATAACATTCTTTATAATAATAGCCATAATCAATATTTCTTTCTTCTATAGGTTTATCATCTAAAGAATTTAAAATTTGAACTTGTGTACCTGCGGCTAATCTACTTTTAGCTCCTGTAACTTTATGTTGTTTTTGTAATATTAGACCATTACGGGCTACATAAAATCTAACATGTCTTTGACTATGAATATCTTTTATTTCACCATCTTTATAAACACTATATACTACATCAAATTGTCTACCAACATTTTGAGTTTTACAAAAATCAAGAATATCTTTATGATTTCGTAAAGTAGTCATAACAGGAACATTATTTACAAGATATTCATAAACAGCATGAGCTACAACAGGCATATCATAACCTTTTTTCAAATCCTTTAAATATTGTTTAGGATCAAGAGCACCTTTAGCTTCTACTTCATCATTAGTCCAAATAGCAAAATAATTATTTACATCTCTAGCAAAATAAGCTTTATAATCTTCGCTATCTGCATTCATTTTATTAGTTTCATTCCAATTTTTAACAATATTATCAAATACTTCTTTTTTATCGTTAGGAAGTTTTATAACAATACCGTCTGTATTAGCAGAAACTACATGAATACCATTAAGTTCTAACTCTTCAACCAAAGTCATAGTCATTAATTGACCATTTATAGTAACTTGCATTTGAGCAAATCTATCATATAAGAAGAAAAGCTCACTACCAAATTTTCCATAAATACTATTAATAACAATTTTCAAAGCCTCAGCTGCAATTTTATTAGGAACACCACTTATAACATAACCTTCTTCATCTTTTGTATGTTTACATTTTACACGAGTATCTCTAAAATATTTAACCATATTTACAAATATTTTTTGATGTAAATGTTTAGGTGCAATATTATAAGATATAATAATACTCGGATAATATGAATTATAGTCAAAATGTCTATAAGTAGTTTTATCATTTGATTTAAGTATTACAGGAATATCTTTAGTATGTATTCCTCCACAAGCTAATGTATAAGTCGTACCATAAAAAGTAATTTCTTTTGTAAAATCTTCTTTTCTAGTATGATATATATAAACTTGTTTCATTTCTTCTAGCATATTTTGTAACTCTTTAGTTTTAAATTTTATATGTGGAAATATAATTTTATTAAAACTTAATCGAGTTCTATTAGTTCTACCTTTAACAAATTGGTCTTTTTTAAGACCGCTCATATCAGAATAAAACTTAATAGTAAGTTTATCAGCTATATTAGCTCTAGCACTACATAAACAATCTATACCAAAAGCATTAGTAATACTATATCTAAGTTTAACTTCATCTGGTTTTTGTCTAACCATTTCACAACAAAGAAAAACATCATTCTTATTATAATAAAGCATAGGCTTTACATATTTAGGAAGAACGTATCTTTCAAAATCATTAGTAATTAGTTTATTAATTTCAGTTAAAGTTAAACCTTTACAATTAGGCATTTTACTCCAATAAGTATCATATTCTTCTTCATCTATTGGAGGAAGAGTAAAATCTAAAAGTTCATGCCATTTAAGATTAATAGAAGTTTGCTTTAAACTTTTACCAAATTTAACACGTTCACCACTATCTTTATCAACATTTACTCCTGCTGAATGTAAACCATAAATTTTTTGTAAATCTACAGTTTTATAAGGAAGTCTATAATTTCTAATTAATTCTAATTGTTTATCATTGTAAAAAGCATCTTTATCATTTTGAATACTGATAATTTTTTTACTAAGATCATAAAGATATTTAATAAGTTCTTTTGTAGTATCAAATCTATTAAACATCATCATAAAACCTTTAATCATCAAATCATCATATCCTTGATTATTAAAACCAAACAAATCATAACGAACTGCTTCTTGAGTTACATTTCCATCTGATGTAGTTTTAGTTTCATAATATGCTTGCATTTTATTAATATAAGCTACTATGTCTAATAGTTGACTATCATCAGTATCAGAAATATAAAATATATCAGATTTAACAGAATCAAGACGTCTTTTAATTTCAGCTACAGATAAAGATTCAGTTAATGCCAAAGGTTTTCCTTTAGCATTAACACAATCTTTAAATTTATTTAGATAATCTTTTAAATCAATAAAAGTTATACTAAATAAATTAGGAAATATTTCTACATCATAACAAATAGAATATATCATAATGATATGATTTCTTTATAAAACGGAATAAATTGTTTAGTACTAGTACAAGAAATCCAAGTTTGTAAATTTGACTTAAATGCTTCATATTTAGCAGTATCAACATATTTAATAAGAGGAGAATAATTTACAACATATCTTCTACGATTAGGAGAAACAAATAAAGTATTATTATATTTTTCAATATTACAATTAAGAAACTTTCTACCTGCTTCTCCTAATAGCATAATATCTGTAAAATTATATTTCTTTATATCTCTTGCAAAATAAGTTATACATCTATTATATATGTCATTAGTTAAATCACAAGAAATACTTTCATTACAACGAATTAGAGGAACAATAAATACGTTATCGCCCTCCCCCGTAGAAGAAAGTACATCTTGGATAATTTCTACTTGAGTACTAAATCCCATGTCACCTTTTTTATAAGCTATATAATCTACATTAGGAACGACAATACACTTACCGAAATAAGGATTGCCAATTCCTTGTAGATTATAGTTTTTAGTATTAAAAAGACGCATAGGACAATCTTCACAAACATTCATATATTAAAGTTTATCAAGATTATATTCTTCAATCTTAGTTTTCTTTAATATACCTATATAACCTCTATTACGAAGCTCTTCCATCAATTCTCTACTAGAAATATTTATAAATTTAGAACTAACACCTTTAGCTTCTTGTAAACAAACATTGCAAGTATTTCTTCTACCTGCACCTTTCTTTGCAAAATGATTAATAGGTAATGTTTTATTACAACATTTACAAGTTTTAAATTCTTCTATTATTTCAGGTACTGCAAGAACTTCATTATTTAAATTAGTTTCCATATTTTAAGTACAATTTGTTTCTACATCTACTACAAGCTACATATAACCTTCTGTTAATATCTTCAGCATTAGCATAAGGTCTTCCAAATTTATCAAATACAATATCATTAACGTCAACAAAAGTAGTATCAAAAGTGCTACCTTGTGATTTATGAGAAGTTAAACTAAATCCATAATCTAAATCTCTAGAAAATTCAATTTTACCTTCATTATTAATAATATTTGTAAGTAATAAACAAGATTCTTTAAATTCAAAATAATCTCTCCAACGTTGAGCTTTAAGTTTAACAGGAGCAGATTTAGCATCTTGAATCATTTGTCTAGATAATTTTACATACATTTGTATAGTAAATTTATCTTTATGGTCTATAACAAACAAAGGAGAAGTACTATTACCACCATGTATAGCAGTAAATCTTACCATAAATCCTTTTAGATTATGTGTAGGATGTACATAATTTACAACATCTTTAAGAATATATTCTTCTGAATTTTTGATGATACAATCGTTAAATTTATTAACAATAGTCACATAACTAATAATTAAATCATTTTTAGTAATAACTGATTTATCGGCATCTTTAACAATACTATGTCTAATAAACTTATTCCATGCAGAAACTGTATTATTAGTATAAGCTATTACTTTAGAATAATCTATATTATGAGTTAAGGCTTCATCATTAAAATTTCTATAAACAAAAGATTCAAATTCTTTAGTATTGCAAACTTGATAACCTTTTGTATTATCATCATTAAATTTACTTTTATTTTTAGTAATATATTCTAAAAAAGTAAAACTTTTATGTTCTATATCATATCTAAGTAAATCTAATAGATAACTTACAGGATTATCATCTCCTTGTCTTACAATTTGTGTAAGAGTATTAATTTTAACTCCTTTAAAAGCAGAACTATATTTTTCATTTACTGGAGGTAATTGAGAACTATCTCCAATATAAATAATTTTGCAATTATTAGTTTTACAAGTTTTTTCAAGAAACATTAATAAACCTCTATTTATCATAGAAGCTTCATCAACTATATATAACTTATAATCGCCAATTTTAATTCTACCTTTAGGGTCAAAAGGAGGATTATCAATATCAAATTTCTCTACATCAAAATTAAGTCTTAAACCTAAATCTGATTGAAGAGTGTTAATTTTAACATTTGGAATACCGATACTTTCATTTAATACTCTACAAGCTTTATGTGTTGGTGCAGATAAACCTATTGTAGAATAACTCATATTACAATTTTTAATAAGAGCTTTAACTAAATAAGTTTTACCTGTACCAGCAGCACCAACTAATGCTCTTTTATAATCATTTTCATTATAAGGAGTATTTATAAATTCTATAAGATTATTATAGGCTTTACGTTGATCATCTGTAAAGCCTATAATACTTATTGAATCTTTTCCATTTGCTTGACTTATTTTATTAATATTCATTTATTCATCTTCTTCTGTTTCATTAATATGAGCACCTAGTTCATGAAACGCTATTAATTTATCATAATCAAAATAACGTTTATTATCAATAGTAATAATATGACCAGAAATAAGTAAACCTTTATCTAATACTTTAAATTCAGGATGTTGACCTGAATATAAAAAAGTTTTACTTTTATTTCTGATTATACATACTCTTTTACCATATTTATCTCTATTTTTAAGAAATACATAAGTTTTATTTTTTAAATCAAAACTCATATCAGTAAAAGGTAATACTTCATACTGAATATCTTCATCTTCAGTATTAGTTTGTATCCTAGCTTTAAGTATTCCGTCATCTTCTATAACAACAGCAAACATACGTTTACTTTTTTTGTTAATAGGTTTAGATTTTGGTTTACTTTTAGCTAAATTAATCGTAAATGTAGCCATAATTATTTTCTTTTACTATTGCCTTTAGGCTCTTTCATTTTCTTAACTTTGTCTTTTTTCTTATTGTCACTATTGCTAGTTTCAACAAAAGAAGATTTAACTTTTACACTGTTATTCCAAATAAAAGTCCAACCACAATGATTTACAAGAAAATCAATTCTGCCCCATCTACGATTACCAATAATTTGTGATTTGTTAGCTTCAATAGTTTTGTTAAAAACATTTACTACCAACGCTTTGCTCAATAAACGAGCATCTTTGTTTTCATCATGAATTTTTCCCATTTTACAACAATTTTTAAAATTAATAATTAAATTAATACTCTCTATAGTATTTGTGTCTTATGATAGAATCGAACTATCTTCTTATATTTCTATATATTCTCCATTAGAACTAATAAGACATAAGTTATTTAAAATATTTTTGAGCTATTTCAAGCCATAAAATTTTAAACCTTTACTTAATATTTAAATAATACAATAAAGCCAGCAGACTTAACCATGAATAAATAAAACGAGTAAATAAAACGGCTATCTCTAATTTCACAATTAAAGATAGCCTAACGATTTGACCTTAATTTTATGTTTGTTAAAAGCACATCATTACTACTAATACTCCTAGTAATATGTTTAATACTACACTAATAGTATTTCCATTAACTAGGTTATCATATTTCTGTTTCGTTTTAAGATATTTTTCTTTATAATCTTGTATAACATCTTCTGCAACATCTCTATATTTAGCGTATTCTTCACTTAAAGATACGTTTTTTTCTTTTAAATAATTATAATCACTTTCAAGTTTATTAGAAGCATTATAAATATTTTGTAATTCAGTTTTAGCTTCTTTTAATTCAACTCTTAGATTCTTTTCTAATTCATCTTTTCTTAAGATGATGTTGATTAACTCTGCTTTTTTCAATTTCGTTAAACCATTCTTCGGCTCAACAGTTACTTCTATTTTCTCCATTTTAATCAAATTTTATGTTATTACTAAAATCGTCAGATGAATCTTCTACTACAATATCTCCATAAGGGTCGATATTATCAAAATCTTCCATAAAACATTCACCATCCATACTGATAGAATAATCGTCAAATACACACATAATATTAATACTTTTAAATTATGGTGCAAATATAAGACAATTATTTAGACTTACAAATATTATATAGATAATACTTGTGGTACACCTTTACAATTATTTTTAATAAAAGTCTTACATGCTAAACTATAAGCTCGTTTAAAACTCTTACTAAAAATAGTTAACCCACTTATGACATCTTTGTTTACTGATGACTTAAAGAAATATAATTTCATATCTGTCAATAATTTAAAATAGTAGTACTACCAAATAAATCAGTAGTACTACTAATATTAACAATTAAAACCCTAACAAACTATCAGCAAGTCTATCCAGTTTACGAATAGCGAAATCACTGAGTTTAATTTTAACAATATGATTGATTATAGTGTCGTGGTCGAATACCGTTGCTTCTGCATTTTCAGACCAAGGATTACGATATTCTTCTCCTGCAACTACAGGTTCTTGAAGAATATCAATAGTAGCTCTATTAAGAACTACACTCATACTATCAGGATGTTTAATCAAATGATTACAAGCAAACGCTGCATCATCATCATCTTTTAGCAAACTGATGATACTGAACAATGATACGAATATCACTTTTGTTTCACCTTCTTCAAAGGTTACTCCGTCATTGCTTACATAACCCTTAACTGGTTTATCAAGAGTGATACCAACTCTAACGTAATTCTCTTGTTGAGAAACAGTTACGTTTTTAACTTTTACATCTTTTACGGGTTCAGCACCCTTTTGCACTAATTGTGCAATTACTTCTTTTTGTTCCATAATAAATATATTTAAAATGTTATTGATTGTTACATGGTTTAGCACCACGTTTTATTTAATTTATTTTTAAAGTAAAGTGACAACACTTATATTAAAATTAATATTAAATGTTGTCACTATATTAGAGAAAATAAAAATATTATTTGTTATTATCATCATATTTACGACCTAATTTGATTTGAATCTCTTTAGGCAAATAGTACTTATACTTCTTACCAGTTTTCTTACTGGTTTTCCAAATGTAGAAAGCACCACTCTTACTTTTGAAGATGTCATATTTGACATTACTTATTTCATAAGTATGATTGGTAGTACTATCAGTCCATTCTACTTTTTGTTTAGTAGGAGCTTTGAAATTATCTGCATATACAGATACTCCTACTAGAACACTTAAAAGTGCTATTATTAAAAACTTTTTCATATACTCTAAATTTATTAATTTTGTTTGTAATAAAGAGAATGGTGAAATTAGTTATTCCACCATTCTCCGTGTTTATTTACATATTCTTGATATTCATCTGTTTCGCAGATGACATCAAGATAGTAATCAGGATTGACGTTATAGACACTATCGACATAGTGTTCATAAGCGTAGTTTCTAGAAATCTTATTAGAGTTGTTACAGCTCCTAATAGGTTGTGTTAGAAAAACTAATATTAATCCTAGTATGGCTCCTATTATTATTGTTTGCCACTCTGACCATTCATAGAACGGTCTTTTGAATTTAGCAATGAATTTATTGATAAGATGTTTCATGATAGTAATAGTGTTATAAGAGTTATTGTAAATAGTGCGATTAATACAGCAAAGGTGTTATATTTCGTAACAGTAATATTTAAAGAGTTAAACATTAATATTTGAAATATTAGTAATAAAAGCACTATTGGGAGTTAACTTAAAGCTAAAATTAGCAGTAATAATTATTAATAATATTATAAGAGTTTGTGTGAGTGGACTAGATAGGCGAGTCGGGGGTTAGCCTCCTATTCGAACAAATACTAATCAAACTCTTACACAAACTCTTAAATACTACCATAAACTACTTACTACTAATAATTATCAAATACTCCACTCAAATTAATTTCAAGTGGAGTATAATCATTTTATTTAGTCAAAGCTTCTTTAGCTTCAAACTCTTCTTTTGTGATAGCTTCAGCTTTATCAAAACCATAACTACTGATATAGTCTATATGACTATGCCATTTAGTATCAACATTACCCTCTGCATTTTTATATTCTCTAGAATAGAGAACTTTTGCAGTATATTCGCATTTTATTGCACTATATTTATAAACATGATAGTATCTATTATCACGTTTACAATACATATCAACTTCTGGAATTAAGCTATTAGCTACAATAAGAGCATCTTCTATAGCACAACCCAAATCTTCTGCGAACAATTTCGCTACCTCGTAGTTTGGTAGCATAGCAAATAGTTGATTTACTGCGTTTGTTCTGATTTCTTTTACATGTTTCAATTCTGTAATCATAATTAGTCCTCCTAATTTTTTAATTGTTAATATTTTGTTTATTGTTAGAATCAATTGCTAATATAATAGCTACAGCATGATCTGCAATTTCTTCATTATTAGTTAGTTGAAGAATATGATTATATGCGTATTCTATAGCAGCATCATCATTTTGTGCAACACTCATTGCAACAGTTGACATAATGTCACAAATAGTTTTAGTATTTAGCATAATGTTTAAATTAATTTATAGTTTATATTTATTAATTAATAGTTTTAACAATACGAGTTTCGTATTGAGGATAAACATCGCAGTTTCGTTTACCATTTCACTTACTATTGTAATAGAATGTAACTATAACCGCAAAATTTTTTTTGACTTCAATGAGCAAATTCTTTTTTGATTTCAATGAGAAGCCGAAAAAGAAGAATGTCACTACCACTCCGAAGAATAGTAGTGACATTAATTTCATTAGTCTAAGCTACAAGCTTGTTCGAGCTTTTCTTCCGCTCTTGGAGTAAGAGTAACTCCAACAACGTTTGTAGTGTAACAATCTCTATTATAGAGAATAGGATTGTCGTCACCGTCTTTGACATCATTGCCTTCAGTATCTTTCACTGCGTCACCTTTGGTGTGTTTGCTTCTGACAATAGTCAATGTAGCACCACGGAGAATAAGTCCGAAGGCTTTTTGGTCAAAAGCTTTTTCACGACAGCCACGATACTCGTCGATGAGGTCGTTGTGTTGACAAAGCTCTTTTGTAAGTTGAGAACGATTGATGCTAATTGAATTAACATCTCCTTCTTTGTAGCTACCGTCATCGGCTTTAATGTAGCCTTTGACAGTTTCTTTGAAAGTTAACTGAACAGTTGGGTATTCTCTTTCGTTGAATACTTTGACTGAGTCGATGGTTACTTTCGTCTTTTCCATAGGCATTCCCTCTTCAGCGCATCCTTACTGCACCATTATTATACCGCAAGCCGAGGGTAACTTACGATAGCAATTGGTCCTTCCAATGCAAAACTTTTTTTGACACCAATGAGATTATAGGATTTGAAACTTGTTTCAAATTCGTTTTTATGACTTGAATGAGGGGGTACTTCAATCGTTACTTAGACCACCGGGGTCTTGACTACATACCCCCACGCTCGCATTTATAGCCTACCTACCTAACTCTAGCTTCCTTTTACTCTTTTTATCTCTTTTTCAATTAGTCTTTTTATTAGTTCTTCATCAACTTTTCAATTCTCCCCTTCTTTCATTCTCTATAATTCTTTTAACTAATCTTTTATCTCTTTTTTAATTAATATTTTAATTAATTTTTCAATCAGCCCTTAATTTATCTTTCAACTCTCCAAATCTTTCATTAAGCTAATCTACCTTACTCTCAAATAGTTTAATTCTCCCTCTCCAAATCTTTTTACTTTTTAATCTAGTATAACTTTCATAATATAATTCAACTTTTTACTAGTTCTTTTATCATCCCCAAGTTCCGTAGATTATTCAAGTTAAAACCAAACCCTATAATAACTCTCATTTAATAAGTTAAATTATTATAACATGTAATATAATCTGAAACTATTTGTTTAATATATAAATCAATAGGTCTATTAATAATTCTTTTATATAATCCTGAAATACTAAAATAAAGAATACAAAAAATAGGTCTTGCAATATAAATTACAAGACCCATTGAAAATATATAGTTAACACGAAAAAAGATTTGAATTACTACTAATTGTAAATAATAAAAGAAGTATTAAAGAAATATTACTAATTTCCCAATTAATAACATGAATATCTACAAACCTATCATAACAAGAATAAGCACTACTGCTACTACACCGCAATTAACCATAATAAATCCAAAATAAGAATCACTTACATTAACTATTGTTGTATCTTTAATACTTCTTTTATTATTTTTATTTTATTTATTATTTATTTTATCTTTTTATTT
>JAZOOK010000155.1:0-43809 GCA_045654965.1 Candidatus Coprovivens sp.
GATCGAAATTGTAGTCAGTTAATCTATATGGAATTAGGTCTGCGTATTTAACTGCTGCTACTGCTACAGTATCTGCAATTTTATCTCTTTCTTCACCTACTATGTTTGGAAGTATTTTTTTCTCACATTCATCTTTAGCTAGATCAAGTAATGCTTCTAGAGTCATTACTCCACCATCTCTTGTTTTGAATGGTTTACCATCAGCACCGTTCATAGTACCAAATGGAATAAATTCTAATATAGTTTCTGGATTTACTATTTCAGATTTTTGAGCTGCTCTAAATACTTGTTCAAAGTGTAGAGCTTGTCTTGCATCTGTTAGATACCATATTTCATCTGGGTTAAATAATTTCATTCTTTCCCAAATACAAGCTAAGTCAGTTGTTTCGTATGAAGCTGAACCATTTGATTTAACTAGTAATAATGGTGGAATTTCATGATCGTCGTTTTCTTCTTTAACTTCGATAATTCTAGCACCTTCTGAATCTTTAACTAATCCTTTAGATTCTATATACTCAACCATTTCTGGGATGTATTGGTTACCATCTGATTCACCTTCCCATACTTCGAAAGTGGTATTTAATCTATCGTAAATTCTTTTTATGTCTGTTTTTGAAACATTCATTATGTGATGCCATAATGCCATTAAGCCTTTTTCACCATCTTGGAATCTAGCAGTTATATCCCTAGCTTCTTCCATGTATGCTTCATCTTCTTTTGATTTATTTGAAGCACATGGATATAGTTCCATTAAGTCATCGTTTGTTACTGGGGAAACACTAGGATATTCTCCTTCGTAATTTTGATTAAAGTATGGTAATTCTGGGAATCTATGTTTGATTTCTGTCATAACTAGACCTATTGGTCTACCCCAGTCCCCTAAGTGAGCATCTGCAATAGTTTTGTTTCCTAAAGAGTTTGCTAATCTTTTTAAAGCTTCTCCTATATTAGCACTTCTTAAGTGACCTACGTGTAATGCTTTTGCAACGTTAGCTCCACCATAATCTAAGAATATTGTTTTAGGATTATCATTTTCATAATTTAAGTTAATATTTTCTTTTAATTCATTAACATGTTCAATTAATTCTTCATCGCTGAATGTAATATTAATAAATCCAGGACCAGCGATATTAATATCTTGGTATTTATTATCTTTCTTTATACTTTCTACTATTTCTGTAGCTATTTCCCTAGGATTTTTACCATATGTTTTAGCCATAGCCATTACACCATTATATTGGTAATCTCCAAATTCAGGTCTAGAAGATACGTTAAGTACTACTTCTTCTACTTCGTATCCACATTCTTTTATTTTTTCTTTTATATAAGCTTCTTGTTTTTCAATAAAACTACTCATTTATATCATCCTCTTCATTTATTTCTATTTTAAAAGTTTCTTCATCGCTAGATATCTTATACTCTAATATTATAGTATTTTTTTCTTTTTTATACACAACTTTTTCTACATCTATATCAAAGGACATGCTTTTTTCTTTTAATAGATAAGATGATTTCCTTTCTTTAATATCTAGACTAAATTTATATTCATCAGTTTCTCTTGTGAACCGAGTTGGACCAAATACTGTTTTTACTCCATCCAAAGAGAAGATATACTCACTATCTTTTTCGATAGCTTTTATATCTTTATACTCGTTTTCTAGCCGATCTGCTTTAAATAAATTAAGAGTTATAATTTTTTTCATAGTATCATGTCCCTTTTTGTTTGTGATTATAACATAATATTAGTAAGTTTGCACTTATATTTTAGAAATTTCTATTAATAATAAATAATGGGTGTTAATATGAGATTAATTAAGAAAACTATTAGATTATTTTGTGTAGTATGTATAATTGGTTTATTTGTAGTATTTGGTTTATATTTATACGCTTATTTTAGTCCTAAATTAGATATTAAAAATGCTAATCAATTTTATATTTATGATGATGATGAACAACTTGTATATCAAGGTTCTGGTAATAATGAATGGGTATCATTGGATGATATATCTCCAGAGTTAATCAACGCAGTGTTGTCTACTGAAGATAAGAATTTTTATAAACATCATGGATTTGATTATTTAAGGATTATTAAAGCTATGTATACTAATTTAAAGAGTGGATCTATAGTACAAGGAGCTTCTACAATAAGTCAGCAATATATTAAGAATATGTATTTAGATTTTGATAAGACTTGGGAAAGAAAGATAGAAGAAGCTTTTCTTACATTAAGATTAGAGGTTCATTATAGTAAAGATGAAATATTAGAAGGTTATTTGAATACTATTAATTTTGGTCAAGGTAATTATGGTATTGAAAACGCTAGTCAGTTTTATTTTAATAAAAGTGCTAAAGATTTAAATCTAGAAGAAGCAATAATACTAGCTGGTATACCTAAAGCTCCTAATAAATATAATCCTGTTACTAATTATGATGCTGCTATTGAGAGAGCTAAAGTTATTAGTAGTGTTATGTTAAATAATGAAACTATAGATAATAATATTTATGATAAGTTGTTTATAAGTGATATAGAAATATATGGAAAAGATAATGAAAATGATTTAAATATGCTTATGTATTATCAAGATGCTGTTTATAAAGAATTACATAGTTTAGGTAGTATTCCAGATTCTTTGATAGAATCTGGTGGTATTAAGATATATACTTCTTTAAATATGGAAGCTCAAACTATTATGGAGAAAAGCATTAAAGATAATATGACTAAGGAAGATATGCAAGTAGCTAGTATTATTATTAACCCCCATACAGGTGGTGTTATGGCTTTATCTGGTGGTGTTGATTATAGTAAGAGTCAGTTTAATAGAGCTATTAGTTCTAAAAGACAAGTTGGTTCTAGTATGAAACCTTTTTTGTATTATGCTGCTTTAGAGAATGGTATGGTATCTAGTTCTACTTTTTTATCTGAACCTACTACTTTTATGTTTTCTAATAATCAAAGTTATTCTCCAGCCAATTACAATAATAAGTATGGGAATAAGAATATTACTATGGCAGCAGCATTGGCCTATTCTGACAATATTTATGCAGTTAAGACTCATTTGTTCTTGGGAGAAGAAACTCTTGTTAATACGGCTAAAAGAATGGGAATAGAGGGTAATTTAGAACCAGTTCCTTCTTTAGCTTTAGGTACATCTGAATTAAGTATGTTAGATTTTGCTAGAGGCTATACTACCTTGGCTAGTGGTGGTTATAAAAGAGATATTACTTTTATTGATAGAGTTGAAGATATGAATGGTAATATTTTATATAAAAAGTCTTTAAAAGATGAATTGGTACTTAACGAATCTTATACTTATATTTTAAATGAAATTATGACTTCTACTTATAACAGCGCTTTTGTTGATTATAATAGTCCTACTATTATTAGTTTAGCGTCTAAGATATCAAGTAAATATGCTATGAAGACTGGTTCTACTGGTACAGATTGTTGGATGGTAGGTTATGATTCTAATGTACTTATGTTAACTTGGAATGGATATGATGATAATAAAGAGATGGAGGTTAAAGATGGAAGTATTTCTAAAAATATATGGGTAGATACTATTGAAAATATTAATGTAGAAAAGAAATGGTTTGATTTACCTAATAATGTAGTTGGTATACCATTAGATGCAATAACTGGTAAAGAAACTAATGATACTAAAAAGACTACCATTTTTTATTATATAAATGGTAGTGAATATAATAATCAAGATACTGAATTTGTATTTAAAGAAAAAGACGACTAAGATTAGTCGTCTTTATGTATTCTCATAGTTATTTGATAATTGCTATCAAAATCAATTTCTTCTACGTCAATATAGAAACCACTTGCTCCTAATCCTTCAATACAAGAACGAATAGTAGCGATAGCATCTTTTAATTCCATTCCAGATACTTTTTTAGATGTTGATGTGTTGATTAAATCATCTACTGCCATCATAGGATCTACGTCATTATTCAGTTTAGTTTCCAATAAAGGAATATTTGTATTATCTTGGATTGGTGTAAAGAATTTATTATGTGAATTAATTTCAATATCGTTGATGTTATTAAAATTATTCATTGGTTCCATTGGTTGTGCTGGAGTTGGTTTATTTTCAACTATTGGAGCAGATATTCCGAAATCATTAATAAATTCTGATTTACTTGGTTCAGCATCAAATACTTCTAGACTTCCATTATTTGTAGTCATATTAGATGTTGGATTAAAGAAATCTTTTGCTGAAGCCATTGGTTCATTTGCTGGCAACGGATCTACACTGAAGAATTTATTATCGTTAGGTGTATCAAAAGTATCAAAATTTTCAGTTGGATAAATTGTACTTGATGAGTTTGGAGTTGCTATATTAAACTCCGGAATAGTTGTTGCTGTCGTAAAAGTATCTTCTGATATAGGAGTGTTAAACGGAGATGGTTGTATTTCTCTTGTTTCCTCGATATCTAATGGTTCAACAGTCTTTGTTGGTTCTTCTAATACTTCTAATTCTTCTAGTACATCAACAGATTGTTGATTATTTGTTTGAGTTCCCAGTCTATTAGCTTCTCTAAAGTCCATAGCGTTAGCTTTAATATCTTCTATACTTGGTATTGCTGATACTAAAGGTACATCTCCACCTTCATCAGATTCTGATACTGGTGTTTCTTCTACTGGTTTTAATTTTTTTAATTCTATATCTAATTGTCTTACAGTTAATCTTTCATTGATTACTCTATGTAGCCATTCTCTTTGAGCGGCTTTATCATTTAGAGATAATAATGTTCTAGCATGTCTTTCAGAAATTCTTTCTTCTAAAAGTGCTTGTTGAACTTCTTCATCTAAGTTAAGTAGTCTTAATTTATTAGCGATAGCTGGTTGAGAAAGCCCCATACGTTTAGCTAGTTGTTCTTGAGTTAAATAACCTTTATCAAGTAAGTTCTTATATGAACGAGCTTCTTCGATAGCAGTTAAATCTCTTCTTTGAACATTTTCTACTAATGCTACTTCTGCAGATTTGTTATCATCTATATTAGCAATAACTGCTGGTACTGTTGTTAATCCTACTAATTGAGCAGCTTTATAACGACGTTCACCAGCTATTATTTCATATTTTTCTCCTAGTTTTCTTAATACAAGGGGTTGAATTATACCGTGTTCTCTAATTGAGTCTGCTAATTCTTTTAATCCTTGTTCATCAAAATTTAATCTTGGTTGAAATCTATTTGGTATTATATCCTCTATATGTACTTGTAGTACTCCTGATTCTAAATTCATCTTAATCAGCCCCTTTTATCTAGTCTTTCCTATTATTAATAATACCTTAATTTAAGTTTTATTTCAATGGTTTCTTGACTATCTTGTCATAGCGTCTTGGATACTCTTTTGGAGTATTTTTTTCTTTTTTTATACGTACTATATTTCTTTCTCCACCTTCATATGGAAGTTCGAAATTTAGTGTATTTTCTATTAGTCCACCTAGGATTTTTATAGCGTTTTTAGATTCTTCTAATTCATCTTGATTTGATCCTTTTAGAGCTATAAAATAACCGTTAATTTTTACTAAAGGTAGACACAATTCTGATAAGGCAGTCATGTTAGTTACTGCTCTTGCTGTTACTATATCGAATGTTTCTCTATTTTTTACACAGAAGTCTTCCGCTCTACCGTGGAAGAAATTTACTTTTTGTAATCCTAATTTTTTTGATAATTCTTGTAAGAAGTTTATCTTTTTGTTATTTGAGTCTAGTAAAGTTACTTCTAATTCAGGAAATACTATTTTTAATACCATTCCAGGGAATCCAGCTCCTGTACCTATATCAAGTAAATTATTGTATTTAGTTACATCTAAAGCTTTTATAAAAGTAAGAGAATCATAAAAATGTTTTAAATACACTTGGTCTTCTTCTTTTATAGCAGTTAGATTAGTATGAGAGTTATATTCTAATAGAAAGTTACAATATATATCTAGTTGATTTAGTTGTTCTTCAGTTAGATTTATACCTAACTCCCCTACTTTATTTATAAATTCTTGTTTATTCATCTTTACCATATTCCTTTTTTAAGTATACAGATAGTATTGAGATATCTGCTGGATTTACCCCACTTATACGAATAGCTTGTGCTATTGTAGTTGGTCTTACTTCTTTAAGTTTTTGTCTAGCTTCTGAAGCTATGTTATTAACTTTATCATAATCAATATCTTCTGGTATTTGTTTCTTTTCTAGTTTTAACATTTTTTCTGCTTCCTTATATGCTTTTTCGATATATCCTTCATATTTTAAGTTAATTTCTACTTGTTCTTGGATATCTATACTATAAGGAATTTCTATTTGTGATCTTAAGAATTCCATATTAAGTTCTGGTCTTTTTACTAGTTGTTCTAGACTTAAAGATGCAGTTGGAACTTGATAGTTATTTGATTCAAAAGCAGTTCTAACTTCTGGAGTTATTTTTAACTTAGTTTGTTTCATATATTCTAGAAGCGCTGCTATTTCTTCTTCTTTTTTATTTAATCTGTTTATTTGTTCTTCTGAGATTAGTCCTACTTCATAACCTTTTCTTCTTAAACGTAGGTCTGCATTGTCACTACGTAATAAAAGTCTAAATTCGGCACGACTTGTTAATAATCTATATGGATCTCTAATACCTTTTGTAATTAAATCATCAATTAATACACCGATATATGCATCAGATCTTTTAAGAACTAGAGGTTCTTTGCCTTCTAATTTTAGACATGCATTTATTCCGGCCATTAAGCCTTGGCATGCGGCTTCTTCATATCCACTTGTACCGTTTATTTGACCTGCAGTGAATAGATTTTTCATTATTTTTGTTTCTAAACTTGCATTTAATTGTGTTGGGTATATAGCATCGTATTCAATTGCATATCCGTATTTTAAAATTTTGGCATTTTCAAAACCTGGTAAGCTGTGTACCATTTTTTCTTGTACTTCAGGAGGCATTGATGTTGAGAAGCCCTGTAGATACATATCATCGTAGTAACGACTTTCTGGTTCAATAAATAGTTGGTGTTTTTCTTTATCAGAGAATCTAACTACTTTATCTTCTATTGAAGGACAGTATCTTGGACCTATTCCTTCTATGTCGTCTAACGCTCCGTACATACTTGATTTATTTAGATTGTCTCTTATTATTTGATGAGTTTCTGGCGTTGTATATGTTAAGAAACAAGGTTCTTGTTCTTCTATTTTATAACAAGGATCCAAGTCGTAACTAAAAGTATAGTATTTGTTGTCTCCTGGTTCTAGTTTTGTTTTAGAAAAATCAATTGATTTTCTATCTATTCTTTGAGGAGTTCCTGTTTTTAGTCTAATTACTTTAAATCCATATTCTTTTAATTTATCACTTAAGAAATTTGAAGGTCTTTCATCATGAGGTCCTTTTCTTGTACGAGTATTTCCCACAAGTATATCAGCTTTTAGGTAAGTACCAGTAGTAAGAATAACAATTTCAGATTCTATTTTAGTACCATCTTCTAATATTATTCCTTTTACTTGTTGATTATCCACAATTAAATCTTCTACCATGCCTTCTTGAATAGTTAAATTTTCTAATGAATATAATGTATCTAACATTTCTTTAGGATATGTTACTTTATCTCCTTGAGCTCTTAATGATTGAACTGCTGGTCCTTTAGCACTATTTAACATCTTTATTTGTAGATGTGTTTTATCTGCTATTTTACCCATTATTCCACCAAGTGCATCTATTTCTCTAACTACTATACCTTTAGCACTTCCACCGATATGTGGATTACATGGCATGTCTGCTATATTTTTTATGTTACTTGTCATTAATAAAGTTTTATGACCTTTAGTGGCACATGCATATGCAGCTTCGCATCCTGCGTGACCTCCACCTACTACTATTATTTCATACATAGTTATCAACACTCTCTTCTATTTCCCAAGACAGAATCTACTAAACATTTCGTCTAATAATTCTTCTTCATATGTAGTACCATTTATAGTACCAAGTTTCTCCCAAATATCTTTTATATCTAGTTCTATCATGTCTATTGGTTGATTATTTCCCAAGCCTAATTCTACTTCATTTATAGATTCTAAGCATGATTCTAAAATACTTATACTTCTAGCATTACTTAGGTATGTAGGATCAGTTGTTTCTATTTGGGAAATATTAAACAATTCTACTATTTTTGCCTTTAATTCGTCGATTCCTTGATTATTTAAGATAGACATATTTATAACATTAGACTTATCAACAGGAATACCTTCTAAATCTAATTTTCTTTCTAAATCATTTTTATTAATTATTATTATATAGTTCTTTCCTTCTAGTTGATTTAATAATGTTCTTATATCGTCTGTTATAGGTTCATTATTATTCAATACAAACAATACTAGGTCGGATTCATTCATCATTTTTATACTTTTTTCTACACCGATTGCTTCAATTTTATCGTCAGTTTCTCTAATACCAGCTGTATCTATCATATTTAGTAGAATTCCGTTAATACTTATTTGGCCTTCTACTATATCTCTTGTAGTTCCAGCAATATCGGTTACTATAGCTTTATCTTCTTCTAATAATGCATTTAATAAGCTACTCTTCCCTACATTTGGTTTTCCTATTATTGATGTTTTTATACCATCTTTAATAATACGTCCGTTTCTTGATTCGTTAAGTATTTTTACTATTTTATTCTTTAATTTAGTTATTTTAGGTATTAATACTTCATCTGTCATTATTTCTACATCGTCATATACTGGATAATCAATGTTTACATTTATATTAGATATTATGTGAACCATATCATCTCTTAATTCATTGATAAGTCCAGAAACTTTACCAGTGATTTGATTAACTGCTAATTCTCTTTGTGTATTTGTTTTAGCGTTTATCATATCCATTACTGCTTCTGCTTCTAGTAGATCTATTCTACCATTTAAGAATGCTCTTTTAGTGAATTCTCCTGGTTCGGCAAGTCTACATCCGCTAGTTAGTAGTAATTCTAATACTTTATTTGTTGGTGCTATTCCACCATGAGTATTTATTTCTACTGTATCTTCTGCAGTAAAAGTACGAGGAGCTAGCATTACAGATACTAATACTTCATCTATAACATTTCCCGACTTATCAACAATCTTACCGTAATTTATCGTATGAGTAGATACTTCTTTTAGATTATTTCCTTTAAATATTTTTGCTACGATATCAACAGCTTCTTCACCACTAACTCGTATTATTGAGATAGCACCTACACCTTGGCTAGTTGCTATAGCGCATATAGTATCGTTCATTGCCTTCACTCCTTTTGGCTCGTATTATAGCACAAATTCCCTACTTGGGAAATATTTTTATTCTATGTATATTATACCAAAATTATTTCCCGGGAAATAATTTTATGCATTATTTTTTATTTTTTTACATAAAAAAAAGAAGAATTATTCTTCTTCTGTTTCTACATATCTAATTACTATGTGTCTATTAGGTTCTTCACCTTCACTAGCTGTTGATATATTTTTGAATTTTGTTAATACGTTATGTATTATTCTTCTTTCATAAGAATTCATATTATCTAAGCTAACGTCTATTTTTGTTTTTTGAACTTCTTTAGCAATTCTCTTAGCAGTTCTTTCTAAGTTAGATATTTTCTTTTCTTTATAATTTTCAACATCTAATAATATATAAGGATACATTCCTATTTCGTTATGAACCATTTGTCTTAAAACAGTTTGAATAGCCATTAGTGTTTGTCCATTCTTTCCGATTAAGATATTATTCTTATCTGAATACATTTTTATGTTGATTTGTTCATCTCTTACGTTTGTTTCGAATTGACATTCAATTCCCATATTTTCAAGTAGTTCAGCAAGTTTACCTTTTAAGAATACTGCTATATCAGATATTTTGATTGCGCTACATTTATAAGTTGTAGCCTTGAATAATTTCCCTTTTATTTCTTCTTCTTTGTAGAATATTTCTGTTTCACTAACATTTAATGCATCTAATGCTTTTTGTTTAGCGTCTTCTCTTGTTTTTCCTTCAAATACTTCTAACTTCATAACTAAATCCTCTTTTCAATAATTTTCTTAATTATTATATTTTGAATAACTGCAAATCCATTTGTTACTATCCAGTATAATGCTATAGCTGTTGGTAAGCTTAATGATGCAAATGAGATCATTATTATCATAAAGATAAACATAAATTTCATTTGTTGTTCCATTTCTGGAGTTTGATTTTGGCTACTCATTGAATTCTTAAATGATAAGAATGTCGATAAAATAATTAATACTATTAATACTATATAAATATAGTTTTGTCCAGCAATTCCTGCTGTTGGTGTCATTCCAAGGTTCATTCCTAAGAACTCTCCTTCGAATATTGCTGGTACCCTATTTATTGCTTCTAAGAAAGCAAAGAATAATGGTAATTGAATAAATGCTCCAAGACAACTACTTACTGGATTGATATTATATTTTTTGTATAACATCATAGTTTCTTGGCTTTTCATCATTAATGAATCGTTATCAGTTTTATTTTGATATTTCTTTTCAATTCTAGCCATTTCTGGTTGAATCTTTTTCATATTTTCAGATTGTTTTACTGTTTTTATTTGTAATGGCATCATTAATATTCTTATTAATAATCCAATGATCATTACTGAAATACCCATATTTTTAATTAAATATCCAAGTTTTAATATTAACCATCCTAATGGTTTAACAAATATTGTTTCCCATAAACTTTGATATTCAAGTTTATTTGGAGTAAATGAACTACATGATGGTAAATCTTCTAATTTAACTTGAAGTTTATCATTGTATTTTTCATATGTTTCTAGTAATTGTTTTTCTTCTGGTCTACATAAGATGTTTGAAGTTAATGTTTGACCAGTTTCCTTGTTAGTAACAACTTCCTTTCCATCTTTAATTGTTTCAGTACATCCTGTACAAAGTAGGAAAAGCAATGCTATTACTACAATTTTCATCTTTTTCTTCACGTTCTCACCTTTATTTTTCTAATAATTCTACTAAGGCTCTATCCAAGGTTTTATAATCACTACCTACTGAACCTTTCCTAATCATTATAATATAATTATGTCCATTTTTGAATAAATTTCTATGATTATCTATTATTGTTCTTGTTTGTCTTTTAAGCTTATTTCTAACTACGGCTTTTCCTAGTTTGTTACTTATGGCAATTCCATAGTTAATTTTGTCTTCTTCTTTCCTTATATTATATATAACGAAAAAATTGTTCTTAATAAACTTGCCGTTTCTTATTATATTATTAAAAAGTTTTTGATCTTTTATAGTTTCAATTCTCTTCATACCAGTCATCCCTTTTTTAATACATAAAAAACCACTTGGTTAAGTGGCTTATTTAACAACGATTTTTTTACGTCCTTTTTTTCTTCTTGAATTTAGAATATTGCTTTCTTTTCTAGCAAAGAAACCATGTTTTTTTGCTCTTTTTCTATTATTTGGTTGATAAGTTCTTTTCATTATATTACACCTCCACATCTAAATAAGCCCTTATATTATAACTACATCTCAGAAAAAATGTCAAGAAATATATTATTTAATGTGAATTTTTATGTTTTTTTGAGTTATCCACAAATTAGTTGTGGATATGTGGATAACTTTTTGCACATGTTAATTTATAAATTGTGGATTATGTGGATAAATAGGGGAATGGCCCTTTTTTTAGGTGTTCGTCTGTTAGTATTTTTGTGAATAAACTGTGAATACTATTTTTTTCTAAAATTAGTCCTTTTATTTTTCCACAGGTTGAGTTAAAATATTTGTACACAAATGGTTCGAAGTGGGGTGATGGAATTGAATTTTGATGATATTTGGACAAAAGTCTTGGATATTTTAAGAGAAGAACTTAGTCCAATGTCTTTTAATACTTGGATTCAACCTACTAAGTTACATAATATTACGGATGATAAAATAACTTTGTTAGTAGAAATGCCTTTAGCTAAGAAAATAATAGAAAAAGCTTGTAAAGATTATTTGATTAATGCATTTACTACTGTTTTAGGGGAAGAAAAGACTATTGAGTATGTTTTAGAAGAAGAAATTACTGATAAAACTGAGAATTTAGTTAGTAAAGTTGTAGATAATAAAGAAACTCCTAGTGTTTCTAGTAAAATATTTGAAAGTAATTTAAATAAAGCTCTTACTTTTGAAAATTTCGTAGTAGGGGATACTAATAAATTTGCTAGAACTGCTGCTTTTGCAGTAGCTGAATCTCCAGGAACTTTGTATAATCCTTTATTTATATATGGTAAAAGTGGGTTAGGTAAGACTCACTTGATGCATGCTATAGGGAATTATATTAATGAAACTAATAAGAATTTAAAGGTTTTATATACTACTAGTGACGATTTCTTAAAAGATTTTACAGGGATTGCTAGTAATAGTGGGAATTCTGCGGATTATGCCAACGATTTTATAGATAAATATAGAAATATAGACGTTCTTATAATAGATGATATTCAATATTTAGTTGGTGCAGATAAAACACAAGAAGAGTTTTTCCACACTTTTAACCATTTACATACTAATAAAAAGCAAATAATAATAAGTTCAGATAGATCGCCTGAAGACCTTAAATTATTAGAAGAGCGTCTTAGAAGCCGCTTTGCTTGGGGACTTCCTGTAGATATATATCCTCCAGATTTTGAATTAAGATGTAGGATTGTAAAAGAAAAAATATCTAAACTTACAATAGCAAGTAAAATGACTGATGATGCTATAGAATATATTGCACAAAACTGTGATACTGACGTTAGAGCATTAGAAGGAGGAATTGCTAGATTAAGTGCTTATACTTCTATGATTGTTCCTGATATTATAGATGTAGAGTTTACTAATGAAGCATTAAAAGACTATATAAAGACTAATCCTTATGTATCTAATGATATTGCTAGTATTCAAAAAGCAGTTGCAGATTACTATAAATTAACTGTAGAAGTACTAAAAGGTAAGAAAAGAAGTGCTAATATAGCTTATCCAAGAATGGTTGCTATGTATATGTGTAGAACATTAACTGATCAATCTTTCCCTAGAATAGGGCTAGAATTTGGTGGTAAAGACCATTCTACAGTAATTCATGCAGTTGATAAGATAACTGAAGATTTAAAAACTAACAGTCAATTAAAAGAAATTATTAATGAAATAAAATCTAAATTATAAAGTTGTGGGTAAGTTCAATGTTATCCACATAGTTATTCATAGGCTTTTGGCCCTATAATTGTGGAGAAAAATGGAGTTATCAACATAATCCACAGCATAATAATAATAATTAATATAAAAAATAATATAAGAAAGAAGGAATTGGAATGAAATTTACAATTGGAAAAAATTTATTATTAGAAAATTTATCTAATGTTGTTAAAGCTATTTCTACTAAAAATATAATACCTATATTAAATGGTGTTAAATTCGAATTAAATGATGAAGGATTATTTTTAACAGCTAGTGATAGTGAATTAACAATTAGAGCATTTATAGGAAAAAAGGAAATTACTAATGTAGAAAAAGAAGGATCTATTATTATTCAAAGTAAGTATATTTTAGATATTATTAGAAAAATGCCATCTGATACTATTAATTTTGAATTAATGGATGGTTTAAAAATAAAAATTTATTCAGATAATTCACAATATGATTTAAATTGTTTAGATCCTAAAGAATATCCTAGTTTAAAATTAGAAGAATCTAATAATCCTATAGTAGTAGATGGAAATACATTTAAAACTATTATTAGTCAAACTGCATTTGCTATATCTACACAAGAACTTAGACCTTTACTTACAGGTTTAAATTTTAAAATAGTAGGTGATGTATTTGAATGTATTGCTACAGACTCATATAGATTAGCTAAAAAGAATATAAAACTTAATGTTCCTTCTGAAGAAGAAATAAATATTGTTATTCCTGGTAAAAATATTATGGAATTAGATAAAATCATTTCTGACGAAGAAAACGTTGAAATGCATGTATTTAGCAACAAAGTGTTGTTTAAATATAAAAATATCATATTCCAAAGTAATTTATTATCTGGAACATATCCTAATACTTCTAATTTAATACCTAATGACTTTGCTATTATAGTTAATACTAAGTTAAATGCTTATGAAGGAGCTATAGATAGAGCTGCTTTATTAACTCAAAGTAAAGATAAGAATATTGTTAAAATGAAAATTAAAAATAATCAAATGACAATAAATTCTTATGCTTCTGAAATTGGTAAAGTTGAAGAAAAATTAAACGTAGAAACATCAACAGATGCAAATATTGATATTTCATTTAGTGCTAAATATATGTTAGATGCATTAAAAACAATGAAAGATGAAGAAATATTAATATTATTAAATGGTGAAGTTAAACCAATAGTTATTAAATCTATGACAGATGAATCACTAATTCAATTAATTTTACCTATTAAAACTTATTAATTTTGATAATTAGAACACTAATAATAGAAAAGTGTTCTTTTTTTTTGCAAATAACTTATAAATCGACAAAAGTAGTCTTTTTTCGACATATTTTGGGGTTATAAGATTGGTAAATTTTGGAAAGAAGGAGGTTTTGTGCATGGATTCATATGAAATTAATAAGGAAACGGTTGCATTAATTCCAAAAGATGAAAATACTACTATTGTTTATGAAGTGGATAACTCTTTTGTTATCAACAAACCTACATTAAAAATAGTGGAAGAAAGTTGTGAGTACTTTGGTAGTTCATTAGAAGGGAGACAGATAGGAACATCTAATTTAGTTGGTTTTACTCATAAAGTTCCAGTTATAATAGAAGAAAGTTTCAATTTAATATTTTTTCCTACTGCATCACCTAAGAACGAAGAATGTACATGGTTGGCTTATGAACATATTTTTAAACCAGATAGCTTTAAAGATAAGACAATTTTAGAGTTAAAAAATGGTAAAAAAATAATAGTAAATGTTTCAACTCCGATCATTCATAATCAACTTTATAGATGCTCTAGATTAAAAGAATCTTTAATGATGAGAAAAATTAACAAAAATGACTAAAAATGTCAAAAAAGCTACCTTACGTGGCTTTTTTTGTGGTATAATTACTTTGAGGTATAGGAGTACTCAAAAAACACTTTTTTTTATTATCGGTCGTAAAAGAGGCTTAAAAATGAAAATACATCATTTGAAATTATTAAATTTTAGGAATTATGAAAAAATGGAAGTGAGTTTTTCTCCGAAGTATAATATTATATTTGGTAATAATGGTTCGGGTAAAACTAATTTAGTAGAGAGTATCTATGTACTAGCTTTAACTAAATCTTTCAGGGGTACTGTGGATAAGATATTACTTATGAACAGTAAAGACGTTTGTAGAATTGAAGGGGAAGTTTCGGATAAATATACAAACAAATATAAATTGATACTTAAAGATGGTGGAAAAAAAGTAAAGATTAATAACACTAAGGTTGATAAGCTTAGTGATTATATATCACAGATTAGTGTTGTGCTCTTTAATCCTGATGATCTTAGATTTATCAAAGATTCACCAACTGTTAGAAGAAAAGCTATTAATTTGGAGATATCGCAAATTAATAATGCTTATTTAAAGAACTTAAATATGTATAACAAATTGTTAAAACAAAGGAATTCATATTTAAAGACTACAAATATTAATGCAAATTCTTCTAGTGATTTTTTAACTATACTTACTAACAAGTTGGTTGATTATGGTGAAAAGATTTATGAATCTAGGAGAAAGTATATTAATTTATTAAATCAAAGAATAGGGGATTTATATAATAGTATTTGTGGTATTCAAGATTTAAAATTGGAATATGTTTCTGATTATAAAGATTTTGATAGAGATAAGATTCTAAAGAAGTATCAAGATAATTTAAATAGGGATATTATTTTAGGGAAAACATCTATTGGTGTTCATCATGATGATATTAAGTTTAAGTTGGAAGGATATAATATTAAGGATTATGGATCTGAGGGACAACAAAAGAATGCTATTATTGCCTATAAATTGACTGAATTAGAGATTTTTTATCAGATTAGGGGTAATTATCCTATTTTGATATTAGACGACTTATTTAGCGAATTAGATAGGTTTAAAATTAATAATATATTAAATTTAATAAATGATGATATTCAAACTTTTATAACTACTACTGAAATTGATAAGATAAACGACAATGTGTTGAGTAATAGTAAGTTATTTGAAGTAGTAGATGGTTATGTAAGGGAGGTAAATTATGAAAGAAGAATATAATGATAGTGATATTCAGGTTCTTGAGGGTTTAGAAGCGGTTAGAAAACGTCCTGGTATGTATATTGGTACTACTAGTGAGAGAGGATTACACCATTTAGTATGGGAAATTGTTGATAACGCTGTTGATGAAGCTTTAGCTGGATATTGTGATGATATTGAAGTTATTATTGAAAAAAATAATGTTATTTCAGTTAGAGATGATGGTCGTGGTATGCCAACTGGTAAAAATGAAAAGACTGGATTATCTACAATTGAAACTATATTTACTGTATTACATGCAGGTGGAAAATTTGGTGGCGGAGGATACAAGGTATCTGGCGGATTACATGGTGTTGGTGCATCTGTAGTTAATGCTTTATCAAGTTGGTTAGAAGTTAGAGTTTATAGAGATGGAAATGTTTACTATCAAAGATTTGAAAATGGTGGACATCCTGTTGGAGAACTTAAAATAATTGATCAATGTGATAAAGATAGAACAGGTACTACTGTTACATTTGCTGCTGATCCTACTATTTTCAAAGAAACTACTGTTTATAATTATGAAACTTTAGCTAATAGATTAGAAGAGTTAGCATTCTTAAATAAAGGATTAAGAATAATACTTCAAGATTTAAGAGAAGATGAAAAAAGAGAAGAATTCTTCTATGAAGGTGGTATTATTGAGTTTGTTAAAAAACTTAATAAATCTAAAAAAGCTTTACATGAAAATGTAGTTTATGTAGAAGGAAATGTTGATAATATATCTTTAGAAGTTGCTTTCCAATATAATGAGGATTATACATCTAATTTATATTCTTTTACCAATAATATTTCTACTCATGAAGGTGGAACACATGAAGATGGAGTTAAGAGAGCACTTACAAGAATTATTAATAATTATGCTAAAAATGTTAAAATGTTAAAAGATAATGATGATCCTTTAACTGGGGATGATGTAAGAGAAGGTCTAACAATGATTGTTTCTTGTAAACATCCAGATCCTCAATTTGAAGGTCAAACAAAGACTAAATTAGGTAATGCTGAAGTTAGAAAGATTGCTGATGATGTCTTTAGTGAAGGATTAGAAAGATTCTTATTAGAAAATCCTGATCAAGCTAAGATTATTGTTGATAAGTCAATGACAGCTTCTAGAGCTAGATTAGCTGCTAAGAAGGCAAGAGAATTAACTCGTCGTAAAGGTGACTTAGATGTAACTAATTTCTATGGTAAATTATCTGATTGTAAGAGTAAAGATCCTTCTGAATGTGAAATATTCTTAGTCGAAGGGGATTCGGCTGGTGGTTCTGCTATTAAAGGTAGAAATAGTATGACACAAGCTATACTTCCATTAAGAGGTAAAATATTAAATGTTGAGAAGGCTAGATTAGATAGAGCATTAGGTAATGAAGAAATTAGAACTATTATTACTGCGTTTGGTACTGGTATTGGTGATGATTTTGACTTATCTAAATTAAGATATGACAAGATTATTATTATGACTGATGCCGATGTTGATGGAGCTCATATTAGAGTATTGTTATTAACATTATTCTATAGATTCTTTAAACCTATTGTTGAAGCAGGACATGTATATGCTGCGCAACCACCTCTATTCTGTATTAAACATGGACAAACTATTAAATATGTTCTTGATGAAAGAGAAAGAGATGAATATTTAGCAACATTAAAACCTGAAACTAAGAGAGATATCTTACGTATGAAAGGTTTAGGAGAAATGGATGCTGAAGAATTAAATGAAACAACAATGGATATTGAAAAACGTATATTAAGACAAATTACTGTTGAAGATACAAGAGCAGCTGATGAAGTATTCTCTAAATTAATGGGTGATGAAGTAGAACCTAGAAGACAATTTATTGAAGAAAATGCAGTGTTCGTACAAAACTTAGATGCATAGGAGGTGTTGGTTGTGGATAGATTAGAACAAAATAATATTGTTAAAGAGGTTAGAGATTCATTCTTAGATTATTCCATGAGTGTTATTGTTGCTCGTGCGTTACCTGATTTAAGAGATGGTTTAAAACCTGTTCACAGAAGAATTTTATATTCAATGTATGAATCTGGTTATACACCTGATAAACCTCATAAAAAGAGTGCTAGAATTGTTGGAGACGTAATGGGGAAATACCATCCACATGGTGACTCGTCTATTTACGAAGCAATGGTTCGTATGGCACAAGATTTTAGTTATAGATATATGCTTGTTGATGGACATGGTAACTTTGGTAATATCGAAGGTTATGGTGCAGCAGCGATGCGTTATACAGAGTCTAGATTATCTAAGATGTCTTTAGAATTATTAAGAGATATCAACAAGGATACTGTAGATATGATACCTAACTTCGATGATTCTGAGAGAGAACCAGCTATATTACCTTCTAGATTCCCAAATATACTAGTTAATGGTACAATGGGTATTGCAGTAGGTATGGCAACTAATATTCCACCTCATAATTTAGGTGAAGTTATTGATGGTTGTGTAGCAGTTATTGACAATCCGGATATCGAATTAGAAGAATTAATGACAATAGTTAAAGGACCTGATTTTCCTACTGGAGCTAGTATTTTAGGTAATTCTGGTATTAGAAGAGCTTATGAAACTGGTAGAGGTTCAATTACTATTAGAAGTAAAGCTACTATTGAAGAAAAGAATGGTAGACAATATATAGTTGTTGATGAAGTTCCTTATGGTGTTAATACTTTAGATTTAAAAAATAAAGTTGCTGATTTAGTACATAATAAGGTTATTGATGGTATTACAGATTATCATACTGATTTAAAGAATGGTATTAAGATTACAATTACTTTAAAGAAAGATGCTAATGCACAAGTAATATTAAATCAACTTTATAAACATACTGATTTTCAAACAAATTATGGAATTATTTTCTTGATGTTAGATCAAGGAGTTCCAAGAACTTTAGGATTAAAAGATATATTAACTAAATATATTGATTATCAAAAAGAAGTTATAATTAGAAGAACTAAGTTTAATTTGGATAAAGCTGAGAAAGAAGCTCATATTTATGAAGGTTTGAAAATTGCTTTAGATAACATTGATGAAGTAATTAATTTAATTAGATCAGCAGAAAGTGATAAAGAAGCTTTAACTGGATTAATGACTAGATTCGGCTTAACTGAAGTTCAGGCACAAGCTATTCTGGATATGAGATTAAGAAGACTAACAGGATTAGAACGTGATAAAATTGAAGCTAAATTAGCTGAATTATTAAAAGAAATTGATGAATTAAGATCTATTTTAGCTAGTGAACAAAAAGTTCTTAATATTATTAAAGAAGAAATGATTGAAATTAAGAATAAATTTGGTGATGAAAGACGTACTAAGATTGATATGACTGCAATAGATTATATTGAAGATGAGTCTTTAATACCAAATGAAGATGTTATTATTGCTTTAACTAACAAAGGTTATATTAAGAGAACTACATCTGATACATTTAAATCTCAAAATAGAGGTGGAGTTGGTATTAAGGGTATGGCTACTAACGAAGAGGATTTCGTTGAACATATGATTAATATTCAAACTCATGATGATGTTATGTTCTTTACTAATAAGGGTAAGGTTTATAGATTAAGAGGATATGAAATTCCTGAATATAGTAGACAATCTAAGGGATTACCTGTTGTTAACTTGATTCAAGTTGATAAAGATGAAATGGTTAATTCTATAATTAAGGTTACTAAGGATGAAATTGAGACTGTTAATAACTTGATTTTTGTTACTAAGTCTGGTCTTGTTAAACGTACTTCTTTAGAGGAATTTAAAAATATTCGTCAAAGTGGTAAGATTTGTATTACATTAAAAGAAGACGATGAATTAATTGCTGTTAAGAAGACTACAGGTAATGATTTTGTATTATTAGGATCAAGTAATGGTCGTATGGTCAAATTTAATGAAAATGACGTCCGTATAATGGGAAGAACAGCTTCTGGAGTAAAAGGTATTGAATTAGATGATTCGTCTTGTATTGGGGCTGAAATTGCGTCAGAAGACGATGTTGTAATTATAGTTACTAAGAAGGGGTATGGAAAACAAACAACTGTTCGTGATTATAGAGAAACAAAACGTGGTTCTAAGGGTGTAAAAGCTTTAAGTATTACTGATAAAAATGGTGATATTGCTGCATTTAAGATAGCTAGACCAGATACTGATATAGTTATTATTACAGATGCAGGTATGGTTATGAGAATGCCATTAGATCAAATATCTGTTTTAGGTCGTGTAACTCAAGGAGTTAGATTAATAAACTTGAAAGATGACCATACAGTTGCTACAATTAGTTTAGTTGATAAAGAAAAAGAGGAAGAACTAACTGAAGAAGTTGTTGAAAACTCTGAAGTTATCAACAACGATAATTCTGATATAATAGAATTAGCTGAAAGAGAAATTGCAGCAGCAGAGGAAAATGAAAATAGTGAAGTAGTTGATGAAGCTGCTGGTGAAAATTTAGAAGTTTCTGAAAATTAGTTGTGAATTACTAAGTTTCACGTGGAACTTATCAAAATAGTACTTAATTTCCTTGATTTTTGAAGTACAAAACAGGCTTCAAGGCCCGGAAATTAGGCAAAAATCTTAAATTTTAAATAAAAATAATAGGAATTGAGATACGAATCGACGATATGTTGGTCATCTCAATTCTTTTTATATGCATAATTTTTTTTATTAAAAAATAAGTTGTGGAAAACTATGTTTCACGTGGAACATTATATTTTATTTTTTGTCAACATCGAATAACATTATTTTTTATACTAGACACATATTTGATGTTTCACGTGGAACTTTTTGTTTGTTGATAAATATATGGTTTGTTTTATAAAAAATCTTTATTGTTTTGATGGGGAAATAAAATGTTGATAGTTTTGACTAAATTATTTCCCAAGGTCAATTGTTATCTCTGGGAAATAAAGTAGTTTGTTTCTTTGTTAGATTATTTCCCGGAAAATAAAAGCTGTGAGTTTACATGTTTCACGTGAAACCTTAATATTTGTTATTGACTATAAATAATTAATTTGTTAATATTAGTTCGTGCAACAAGTATATTGTAACCTGGTCAGGACCGGAAGGTAGCAGCCACATCAATCCCTATTTGTGTGCACTTTTTTTATGGGTGATGTTATGAATATAGATAAAAAAATACTAGATTTACTATTAAAAAATGCTGAAAAGGCTTATAAAAAGGGGGAAATTCCTGTTTCAGCAGTCATATTGGATCAAGACGGTAAACTTGTTAGTTCTGCATTTAATTCAAGACAAAAACAATATAATGTATTAGGACATGCAGAAATAAGTTGTATTTTAAAAGCTGAAAAGAAGCTTCGAGATTGGCGTTTAGATGGTTATTATATGATTGTTACTTTAGAGCCATGTAATATGTGTTCTATGATAATTAAAGAATCTAGATTAGATAAAGTTTATTATTTTTTACCTAAGAAAAGTGATAATGAGTCTTGGGAAATAAATATAGATAAAGAACAAATAGATAAATATGATGAATATTCGAAGAAATTTAAAGAATTATTAACAAATTTTTTCAATAATAAGAGGTGAAAACCTCTTTTTTTATGTTATAATAATCCACAGGAGGTTTTTGATATGAGCTATAAAGTTTTATATAGAAAATATAGACCTAATGACTTTAATAATGTAGTAGGACAGGATTATACTGTTGAGATGCTGAAAAATGCTATAAGTACAGGCAAACATGCCCATGCTTATATATTTACTGGACCACGTGGAACTGGTAAAACTAGTAGTGCCAAGATCTTTGCAAAGGCTTTAAATTGTGAAAATACGGTTGATGGGAATCCATGTAATGAATGTTCAGCTTGTTTAGCGTTCAAGGATAGTCCAGATATTATAGAAATAGATGCTGCTTCTAATAATGGTGTAGAGGAAATAAGGGAACTTATCAACAACGTGAAGTTAGTTCCATCTAATTTTAAGTATAAAGTATACATAATAGATGAAGTTCATATGCTTACAACTAGTGCATTTAATGCATTATTGCTTACTTTAGAGGAACCGCCATCGCATGTAGTATTTATTTTAGCTACTACAGATATCCAAGATGTACCTATTACTATACTTTCAAGATGTCAAAGATTTGATTTTAAGCCAGTAAATAAGACTGCTATAGTTAATCGTTTGAAGCATGTATGTACTGAGGAATCTATTAAGATTACTGATGATGCATTAGAGGAGATTGCTTTGATTTCAGCTGGAGGAATGCGTGATGCATTAGGAATGCTAGATCAATTAGCTAATGATGATAGTGAAATTACTATAGATATGGTTTCTGATTACTTTGGAAGTGTTTCTGTTAAGAAAATTGATGAGTTATTAACAAGTATTGAAGAAAATAATGTAGATAATTTATTAGAAATACTTAAAGTAGTTAAGGAATCAGGTACTAATTATGCTGTATTTATAGAGAAGCTTATTTCTGAGTTAAGAAAGACTGCAATTGGAATTAAGTCTGGGAAATATAAGCATGATATGTATTTCGATGACATATATAGTATGATTTTTGATTTGAATGAATGTTTATGTAATATAAATATTAATATTGATCCTTATGTACTTATTGAAATTGTATTGCTTAAGTATATAAATACGGGAAATAATTCTAGAGTAGGTTCGGGAAATAATTTTAGTACTTCTAGCAATGTTTCAGTTATTGAAGAAAAGGTAACAAAAAGTTCTACTAAATCTAATAAAAACAATGATGTTAATGGTACTGAAATAGCAGCGGGAAATAAAACAAACGCCGATACTAAGGGGTCCGAACCAACTACAAAGCCACTAGATAAAGATGTTGATAAAAAGAAAGTTATCCACAAGAAGAAAGCAAAAATAATAGATTTGAGTGCAAGAATAAATAATTGTTTTGTGGAATGTAGTAAGGATATTAAAGTTTCTTTTGCTAAGGAATGGGGAAGTTTTATTAGTTCTTTACTTACTAAAGATAAGAGTTTGATGTCTATATTAGCTGATACTACAATTCTTGCTGCATCAAATACTTATGTTTTACTTCAAAGTAAGATAAATAGTACTAATGAACTTATAAATAATTCTATAGATGATCTTGGGAAATATTTTGAAGATTATTCAGGAAATAAAGTTAAGTTTGCTGCTTTAACCGAAGAAATATGGCAAAAAGAGATGGAAAATTATAGAAATAATATTAAGAATGGAATAAAATATAATTATATAGAAGAAAAAGAGGAAAAATCAGAGGAATCTAATGAAGATGTTGTTGTTGCGTCTGATAATATTGAGGATGTAGCAAAGGATATATTTGGTTCTTTTGAAGTTGAATAGAGAAAGAGGGAAATAAATTATGAATATGCAAGCTTTAATGAGACAAGCTCAACAAATGCAAAAAGATATTACAAAGAAGAAAGATGAATTAAATAAGAAGACTTTTGTTGGTACTTCTGAATTAGTAGAAGTTACTTTTACAGGAGATAAGAAATTAGTATCTACTAAGATTAAAAGTGATATAGATAATGACGATAAGGAAATAATTGAAGATATGTTTGTTATAGCTGTTAATGATGCTATGGCTAAGATTGATAAAGAGACTGAAAGTATGTTAGGCGCATATGGAAGTCAATTAGGCGGATTATTCTAGTATGGCGTATCCTACTGCTTTATCTGATTTAATTAATTATTTTCGTAAGTTACCAGGCATAGGTGAGAAGAGTGCTGAGAGAATGGCCCTTTCTTTACTTGAGTTGACTGGTGAAGATGTAGAGAATTTTGCTGCATCTATGGTAGATAGTAAGAATAATTTGCATCCTTGTGAGGTATGTGGTCATATTACTGATAAGGATGTATGTGATATTTGTTCTAATGAACGTCGTAATAAGTCTGTAATATGCATTTTAGAGGATTATAAGAGCGTTTTTGCGTTTGAGAAGGCTGGAAACTATAATGGGACGTATCATGTCTTAAATGGGTTAATTTCGCCTATAGATGATATCAATCCTGAAGATATAAATATTTCTAGTTTAATTGATAGAGTAGAAAAGTTAGAAAATCCTGAATTGATTATAGCTTTAAAGTCTACTATAGAGGGTGAAACTACTACTTTATATTTGAAAAAAATATTCGAAAATAAGAATGTAGAGATATCTAGATTATCTTATGGTATTCCTATGGGAGCAGAGATAGATTATTTAGATGAAATTACATTGGATAGAGCATTAAGTGATCGTAAAAAAATATCATAATTTTAAATATAAGTTTATATGATTATGTAGGTGATTATATGAAACTTATATTTAAGGTAATTAAGAAATTATGTTTAGGTATATTTAGCATTTATAGTGTTAATATATTATTTAGTTTAGTAAATATCATTATTCCAATAAATATTTATACAATTAGTATGAGTTCTTTCTTAGGAATATTTGGAATAATAGGTGTTATAGCTATGAAGTTTATAATATAGTAGGTGGTATTTTGGTAGAAGCAAGTATCTTAAAAGATGTACTTAAGAGATACCGTGAGGGAAAGTTAGCTCACGCTTTTTTGCTTGAAACAAATGATTCAAATAAGTGTTATAAAGATGTTATAGAATTATTAAAGAATCTTAATTGTCCTTTTGAATATAGTGATGATTGTGATAAGGAATGTAATATTTGTAGATTAGTAGATACTGATTCTTTACCAAGTTTAATTACTGTAGTTCCTGAAGGTCAATTTATTAAGAAAGACCAAATACTTAATATGATGGATAAATTTAGTACTAAGCCAGTGTTTACTAAATATAATATGTATGTTATAAGAGAGGCAGATAGATTTAATTCTTCATCTGCAAATACTTTACTTAAGTTTTTAGAGGAACCAGAAGATAATATATTAGGGTTTTTTATTACGAATAATAAAGAGAATGTTATATCTACTATAAGAAGTAGATGTCAGGTATTTAGTTGTAATTATGATACTGATATTATGGAATCTTTAGATGAAGAAATACTTACAGATGTTAAGTTATATTTAAATGCTATTTATAAGAATAAAAATGATATTCTTTATAATAAAACTCATATGAGTGGCTATTATAAAGAGAGAATTGAGTGGGAAAAGTTTTTCAACACTATGTTGTATTACTTAAAAGATTGCTATACTTCTAATAGAATTGATAAGATAGAGATGGTTAAGGAAGTTTCTAAAGAAAACTTAATAAAAATGGTAGTAGAAATAGAAACTATTCTTAAATATATAAAGAGTAATGGTAATATAGATTTGATATTAGATAAATTTGTAATTGAAATGAGGGAATATTATGGATAAGATTTATGGAATTACATTAAAGAATGAAGGAAAGATATATTATTTTAACGGGCAAGATTTAGAATTAGAAAAAGATTCTTATGCAGTTGTAGAAACTGAAAAGGGAATACAAATGGGTAAGATTATGTATCTTGCAGATAATGAAAAAGTTAATATTCCTGTAGAAGATATGAAGAAGGTTCTTAGAGCTGCTACTGAAGAAGATAATGATGCTTATTTAAAGAATTTAGCAGAAGCTGAAAAATGCTTAGAGAAAGCTAGAAAGATAGCTAAAGATCTTGAATTAAAGATGAATATTTTAGATGCAAGTTATACTTTAGATAAAAAACAATTATTATTTAATTTTATAGCAGATGAAAGAATAGACTTTAGAGAATTAGCTAAGAAGTTAGCTGCTTCTTATAAAACAAGAATAGAATTACGTCAAATAGGAGCTAGAGATAAAGCTAGAACTATTTGTGGTATTGGACAATGTGGAAGACCGTTATGTTGTTCTACATTCTTAAATCATATTGATTCTGTAACTATGAATATGGCTAAGAATCAAGGAATATCATTAAATCCAAATAAGATTAATGGATTATGTGGTAGATTATTATGTTGCCTTACATATGAAGATGAAGAATATGTAAGATGTGGTAAAGGATTACCAAATGTAGGTCAAACAGTTAAGACAGACTTTGGTAAAGGTAAAGTAATTAGTGTCGATATTTTAAATAGAAAATATAAAGCAGATATCGATGGAGTAATAAGGGAGATCGAGTTGGGCTGTGAAGAGTGCGAGCGTAGTAAATGATTTATATGATTATGATGGATTAAAGATATATCAATATGAAGATAAATTTAAATTTTCATTAGATTCTATATTATTAGCTGAATTCGTTGAATTAAAGGCAAATACTAGGGTAATAGTTGATTTTTGTACTGGAAATGCTCCAGTACCTTTAATTCTTACAACGAAGACTAATGCAAGACTATATGGTTTTGAAATACAACCTAATATAGCTAAATTGGCTAAATTGAGTGTAAGAGAAAATAATTTAGATTCACAAGTTAATATAATAAATGCAAATTTAACAGAAGCATTAGAATATATACTACCTGAAAGTGTAGATGCAGTTACTTGTAATCCACCATATTTTAAATATGATAAAAATAAATCATTAATTAATGAAGATGAAGAAAAAGCTATAGCTAGACATGAAATAACAATGAACTTAGAAGAGTTAATGACTGCTGCTAAGTATATTTTGAAAAATAAAGCTCCATTATATCTTGTACATAGATGTGATAGATTAGAAGAGATATTAGATTGTTTAGCTAAATACGGTTTTAAAGTAAAGAAGTTACAATTCATTTACGCTGGATATAAAAAAGAAGCAATAATGGTATTAATTAAAGCTACTAAGAATGGTAAGATGGGTAGTTTAAAAGTAATGCCTCCAGTAGATGTATTGGAACATAAGAGTTATAAAGGAATATTCGAAAAGGGTGAGTAATATGAAGTTAATTATTGGACTTGGTAATCCTGGTAAAGACTATCAAAATACTAGACACAATGTTGGTTTTCTAGTATTAGATGCCTATTTAAACACTAGTGATTGGAAAGAAAAGTTTAATGCAATGTATCATGAAGAAAGAATTAATGGAGAAAAGGTTATATTTGTTAAACCTTTGACATATATGAACTTATCTGGTGATGCAGTTGTAAAATATGTTAACTATTATGATGTAAATATAGAAGATATACTTGTCGTACATGACGACTTAGATTTACCTTTTTCGACATATAAACTAAAAAAGAATAGTAGTGCTGGTGGACATAATGGTATTAAGTCAATAATTAATAGATTAGGTTCACAAGAATTTTTAAGATTAAAAGTTGGTGTATCTCATGATAGATCAATTGATACTAAAGATTATGTATTAGGTAATTTCTCTAAAGCTGAGAAAGATAAGTTTACTGAAATGCAAAAGACTTTTAATGAAATAATAGAATCTTTTGTTAAAGTTGGTATAGATAGAACAATGAATATCTATAATACTAAGAAGTAGGGGTTATATGGATTTCTTATCTAAATATTTTAATTATGAAAATGGTTTGACTATAAGTGGTTTAACAAAAGAGTTAAACATTTTTTTCGTGCTTGAAGTATTTAAAAGAGAGAATAAGAATATATTGATATTAGCTAATACTTTATATGAAGCTAATATGTATTATGATTCTTTAAAGACTTATACTGATGATGTATGTTTATTTCCTATGGATGATTTCTTAACTAGTGTTGCTGTTGCAATATCGCCTGATTTAAAGATAAAGAGATTAGAAACGTTAGATACTATTAGAAGTGGTAAAAAAACGATTGTAGTAACTAATTTAATGGGTTATTTAAGGTATTTACCTAATAAGAATGATTCTAGTAATTTAGAGTATAACTTAAGTTTGGGAAATAATATTAAAAGAGATGAAATATTAGATATACTTGGGAAATATGGTTATGTAAGAGAAAGTATTGTTACTACTACAGGAGAATTTGCTGTACGTGGTTTTATTATAGATTTATTTATTATAGATGAAGAACATCCTATTAGAATAGAGTTTTTTGGTGATGAAGTAGATTCTATTAGATACTTTGATGAATCTACACAATTATCTATTAAAGAAATAGATAGTATTAAGATAAAACCATATACTGAAGTAGAAAGTAATGATAATAGTAGTTTAGTAGACTATATGAATGATCCTTGGGTGATGATGATTAATAGGGATCAGATTGAATTAGCTTATGAAAAGTTACTTAATGATATTACTGAATATAATGAAGCGGAAAATATTTCCCGTAAGCATATGTATGAGATGGATGAGATATCTTATAACAATGTAATGTACCTAAATAGTATAGGTGATACTGAGTTTGGGAAATATTTAAGTTTTAAGAGTCAAGAAATAGAAAACTTTAATAGTGACTTTGAATTACTTGGGAAATATTGTGAAAAGCAATTAATCGGTGGTAAGACAGTTGTTTTATGTTTAAGTAGAGAAAGTCAATTAAAGAGTTTAATTCCTTTTTTACCTAGTTATAAAGTTGTGAAAAAGGGGGAGTTTATTCACAGGGAAATAAATATCTTATACAAGAAGATAAATAGTGGGTTTGTATTTGAAGATTATGTAGTAATAGCTGAATCTGATATTGAAAAGATTAAGAATGCAGTTATTAATTATAAGAACTCATACCATGTGGGGAAGAAGATTAAGGATTTTGGTCAACTTGCTGTAGGTGATTATGTAGTACATAGTGCTCATGGTATAGGTATTTATAATGGAGTTATTACTTTAACTAAGAATGGCTTAAAGAAAGATTATATACAAATTAATTATTCGGGAAATGATAAGATTTATATTCCTGTAGAAAAGATTAGTACTATATTTAAATATGCTGGTAAAGAAGGTTCAATGCCTAAGTTAGATAAATTAAATAGTACTAGTTGGGTTAAGAAGAAGAGAGAATTACGCAGTAAGATTAAAGATATTAGTGGTGAACTAATTAAGTTATATGCTGCTCGTAGTAGTGTTAAAGGTACTCCGTTTAGAGATTATGCTGAAGAAGCAGTATTTGGTGGGGAATTTATTTACAAAGAAACTATAGATCAATTAAAGGCTATAGAAGATATAGATAGAGATTTATCTAGTGAAGTACCTATGGATAGATTATTATGTGGGGATGTAGGATTTGGTAAGACTGAAGTTGCTTTTAGAGCTATGTTTAAGACAATAGTTAATAATAAACAAGTATTCTATTTATGTCCGACTACAATACTTTCTAAGCAACAATATGAGAATGCTGTAGAGAGATTTAAGAATTATCCAATAGAAATAGCATTACTTAATAGATTTACTTCTCCTAAGGAAACTAAACGTATTTTAGAAGGATTAGAGAAGGGGACTATTGATTTAGTGTTTGGTACACATCGATTATTGTCTCCAGATATTAAGTTTGCTAAATTAGGTCTTTTAATAGTTGATGAGGAACAACGATTTGGTGTTACTCATAAAGAAAAGATAAAAGAATATAAGAATGATGTTAATGTACTTACATTAAGTGCAACTCCAATACCTAGAACACTTAAGATGGCATTAAGTGGTTTAAGAGATTTATCTATAATAGATACTCCTCCTACTAATAGGTATCCAGTACAAACTTATGTTATTCAAGATAATGATTTAATAGTTAAAGATGCTATATATAAAGAGTTATCTAGAAATGGTCAGATATTTGTTTTATATAATAAGGTAGCTTCTATTGAGAGTAAGATGGAACAGTTACATAGATTAGTTCCTGAAGCTAGAATAACTATTGCTCATGGTCAAATGAGTAAGAAAGAACTAGAAGATGTAATGGAAGCATTTATTAATCATGAATTTGACATATTATTATGTACTACAATAATTGAGACTGGTATTGATATTAGTAATGCAAATACATTAATTATATATGATGCAGATTGTTTTGGTTTATCTCAGTTATATCAATTACGTGGACGTGTTGGTAGAAGTAATAGAATTGCTTATGCATATTTAATGTATGATAAGAGTAAGATGTTAAATGATATAGCAGTTAAGAGATTACAAGCTATCAAGGAATTTACTGAATTAGGTAGTGGTTATAGAATAGCTATGAGAGACTTATCAATACGTGGTGCAGGAGATTTACTAGGTTCAGAACAAGCTGGTTTCGTAGATACTGTTGGTATAGAGTTATATATGCAAATGATTGAAGAAGAAATGCGTCGTATGAAAGGTGAAGTAGTAGAAGAAGATGAAGAAGAAACTACTACAAATAGATCATTAGTAGAAGTTGAAACACATATTAGTGATGATTATGTATCTGATGAAGATATTAAGATTGAGATTCATAAGAAGATTAATGAAATTGATGGATATAAGAAATTATTAGAAATTAAACATGAATTAGAAGATAGATTTGGTAAGATTAGTAAAACTATGGAAATCTATATGTTTGAAGAGTGGTTTGAAAAACAAGCTAAAGAGATTGGTATTACTACAGTAAGACAAAGTGATAGAGAAATAGAGATTGAATTACCTAAAGAGTTATCTAGTAAGATAGAAGGGGATAAGTTCTTTATTAAGGCGTATAATATAAATCCTAGATTTAGATTAAAATACTTACATGAACAAGTAATAATCGCTTTAACTTTATTAAATCAAAAAGAACATTTCTTATACTATGTAGTTCCATTAATGGAAGAAATTCTAGAGGAAATAAGAGGAAAATAGACACAGTGTTGTCTATTTTTTTGCATAATTATATCTATTTGAGGAACAATAATAGAGAATGGAGAGTCTTATGAATAATGTTAATTTTATAAAGAATATTGATAATCTTGGTAGAATAGTTATACCTATGGATATTAGACGTAAGTTACAGATAAGTACTGGTGATGTTCTTAGTATTACATGTAACGATAAAAGTATTATGTTAACCAAATATAGTAATTTAGATAGTAATAGTAAAGTAGTAGAGATGATTAAATATTTTGTAGATGATTTTAATATAAAAGTAATACTTACTAATAAAGAATGTGTATTATATTCTAATTTAGTTAATATGGGAGCTATGTTAGATAGTAATACTAAGTTATTAGTAAAAAAAGGAAGTAATATAAAATATACTAGTAATACTGGATACTTTGGGGATAGAAAGATTGAAGGTATTTATAATATGTTACCTATAGTTACTAGTGAAGGTATAGAAGGAAGTATTATAGTTTTTGGTAGTGAAGAAGATAGATCTTATGAGATATGTATGTTACTTAGTAAGTTAATTATGTTAGAACTAAATATAACTTGATTAATAAATAATTTTGTGTTAAATTAACTCTATATTTAGCAATGAAGGAAAGAGTACCTTTATCAAATATTATAGAGAGATTCTGGTTGGTGGAAAGAATTATAGAGGATATTGGGAACATGGCTCTGGAGTTAAAGCGTATATTTCGCGTTAAGAAATAAAGTGTATGATAATTCATAAACTAAGGTGGTACCGCGGGTTTTTCTCGTCCTTAGATTATGAATTTTTTTTATTAGGAAGTGATAAAGTGATTAAAAGAATTATATTTGATCTAGATAGAACTCTTATTCCTTGGTTAGATGAATGGGATGCTATGGTAGAGAAGACTTATAATTACTTTAATATTCCCTTTGAAGAAGATGAGTTTATTAGATTTCATCAAGTGATGGTAGATTATGAGAAGCATCATAAGAAATTTGATAAAAAGGACATGTCTAGATACTTTAGAAATAATCTTGGTAAAGAAATACCAGATATGTTTGTAAAAGTGTGGACAGGTTATTTAAGTGAGTGTGTACCTAAAAAAGATAAGAAGTTAATTGAATTATTGGAATATCTTAGTAGTAAGTATTCTTTAGTAGTAGCTACTAATTGGTTTTATGATCAACAAGTATCTAAATTAAAGAAATATGGAATATATAAGTATTTTAATGAAGTATTAACAGCAGATAAGTATTACAAGAAACCTTATAAAGAAATGTATGAGAAAGCTTGTGAAGGTTTTGATAAAAGTGAAGTGGTTATGGTAGGAGATTCCTTTAAATCTGATATAAAAAGTGCCATGGATTTTGGAATATATTCTTATTACTTAACAACTACTGATCCTAGAAAAGGTAAAAGGTTTAAAAGAATAAGAACAATTTATGAATTAAAAGAATATTTATAGGAGGGATTATTATGAGAAAGTTTGAAAAGATATCATTTGAACAATTTAAAAAAGATATTAAAGATGATAAAGAACTTTATGATAGATATCAATTACCAGTTAGAAAGACTAAAGCATCAGCTGGTTATGATTTTTTAGCTATAGAAAGTTTTGAAATTAAACCTGGAGAAGTAAAGAAAATACCAACAGGTATTAAAGCAATGTATCCAGATGATGAAGCATTAATGTTATTTGTTAGAAGTAGCATGGGATTTAAGTGGAATGTTCGGATGTGCAACCAAGTTGGTGTTATAGATGCTGATTTCTATAATAATCTTGATAATGAAGGACATATGTGGTTTGCTCTACAAAATCATGGAGATAAAGTATTTAAAGTAGAAGCAGGTCAAGGATTTGGTCAAGGTATATTTATGAAATACTATACTGTTGATGAAGAAGAAGTAACAAATGAAAGAACAGGTTGGAGTGGAAAACCTGATGAAAGAGGGAATTAAAATGGAAGATAAAAAATATTATATAAGTACTGCAATTGCTTATACTTCAGGAAAACCTCATATTGGAAATACATATGAAATTGTTTTAGCTGATGCAATTGCTAGATATAAAAGATTACAAGGTTATGATGTTTATCTACAAACAGGAACAGATGAACATGGTGAAAAAATTGAATTAAAAGCTAAGGATGCTGGTGTAGAACCTCAACAATTTGTTGATGATGTAGCAAATACTATTAAAGATATTTGGGATATAATGAATACTTCATATGATAAATTTGTAAGAACTACTGATCCTCATCATAAAAAAGTTGTTCAACATATCTTTAAGTATATGTTTGATAAAGGAGATATTTATAAAAGTGAATATAAAGGACTTTATTGTACTCCTTGTGAAAGTTTCTGGACTGAAAGTCAATTAGTTGATGGAAAATGTCCTGACTGTGGTAGAGAAGTTCAACCAAAATGTGAAGAAGCTTATTTCTTTAAATTATCTAAATATCAAGATCAATTAGAAAAATATATTGAAGAACATCCTGAATTTATACAACCAGCTGCTAGAAAGAATGAAATGATTAATAACTTCATTAAACCTGGTTTACAAGATTTATGTGTTTCTAGAACATCATTTAAATGGGGAATACCTGTAGATTTTGATGATAAACATGTTGTTTATGTTTGGTTAGATGCATTATCAAACTATATTACTAATATTGGATTTGATTTTGATGAAACTACTGAAGAATTTAATTATAGATGGCCAGCTGATTTACATTTAATTGGTAAGGATATTATAAGATTCCATACTATTTATTGGCCATGTTTCTTAATGAGTTTAGATTTACCATTACCTAAACAAGTATTTGGTCATCCTTGGTTAATTATGAGTGATGGTAAGATGAGTAAGTCTAAAGGTAATTTAATTTATGCTGATGACTTAGTAAATGAATTTGGTGTGGATGCTGTAAGATATTATTTCTTACATGAAATACCTTTTGCTGCAGATGGAATATTTAGTAGAGATTTATTAATTGAAAGAATTAATGGAGATTTAGTTAATATATTAGGAAACTTAGTTAACAGAACTGTTAGCATGAATAAGAAATACTTTGATGCAGTAGTTCAAGAACATAATGTTTCTGAAGATCTAGATAAGGATTTAATTGATTCAGTATTAGACTTGGGGAATAAAGTTACTGCTAAAATGGATGAATTAAAAGTTGGAGAAGCATTACAAGAAATCTTTGATGTATTAAGAAAATGTAATAAATATATTGATGATACAATGCCTTGGGCTTTAGCTAAGGAAGAAGATAAGAAAGCTAGATTAGGTACAGTATTATATAACTTATTAGAAAGTATTAGAATATGTGCTGTATACTTAAATCCATTCTTAACTGATACTTCTGAAAAGATATTTAAACAATTAAATACTGAAGTTAATACACTTGAAAATACTTTAACTTTTGGTGGATTAGAAGTAGGTACAGTATTAGCTGAACCAGTTCATTTATTTGATAGAATAGATACTAAAGAGCAATAATATGCTCTTTTTATTTTTGTGTTAATTTATTTCCCGGGAAATAATTTAGTTGTGGATAATTTTGTAAAAAATCACTTTATTTCCCAAGAATTACTGTAAAACGCGGGAAATAATCTAGTTTAATCAACATAGTGTTTGCTATAATTAAAGGAGGTGATTGATATGTTTACTGATACACATTGTCATTTATATAATGAATATTATGAAGAAGGTATAGATTCTATTTATGAAAAAATGAAAGCTTCTAATATTACAAGAGTTATTAACAACGGATGCGATGGCAAGTCTAATAAAGAAGTCATTGAACTGCTTGGGAAATACGATTGGATGTATGGAACGTTAGGTATTCATCCAGAAAGCGCAGATACTTATACTGAAGAAGATTTAAAATATGTAGAAGAACATATTAATGATCCTAAGGTTGTTGCTATTGGCGAGATAGGTTTAGATTATTATTGGACTAAAGATAATAAAGATAAACAAAAGGAATTATTTGAATATCAACTTAAGTTAGCTGAAAAGGTGAATAAGCCAGTAGTTATCCACAGTAGAGAAGCCACACAAGATACTATAGAGATACTTGGGAAATATAATGTAACTGGTGTTATACATAGTTTTAGTGGTAGTTATGAGACTGCTTGTATCTATATTAAGAAAGGATTCTTATTAGGTATTAATGGTGTTATTACGTTTAAGAATTGTAATTTAAAAGATGTAGTAGAGAAGTTAGACTTGGGAAATATTGTTTTAGAAACAGATTCTCCTTATTTAACACCTGTACCTTATAGGGGAAAGAGAAACGATCCTTCTCATGTTTGGGAAATAGCTGAGTATGTTGCTAATCTTAAACAAGTTAGTATAGAAGAATTGTCAAAGGAAACTAATGGTAATATATCTAGGTGTTTTGACATTTAGTATTTGATATGTTAGGATAATTCTCATCTTTAGAGGTGGATTTATGAAAAATTATTCATGGATAAAGATGGGGTTTAAAATAGTAAAAATTATTATGTTAACTGGATTAGTAGTTTTATTATTAACGGCTAATTCAAGTAATAAGTTGGATTTTACTAAAAAATATGATTTTGTAGAGATAGTTGATATGTCTGCAAATGCAACCAAGAAAGAAGAAGAGAAGCCAGTAGAGAAGCCACAATCAAATGGTACTGTACTTGGTTCTTATAAAATAAAAGGTGACTTAACTGGATATTCAGCTGATTGTCCTGCTTGTTATGGTACGTTAGCTTGTAAGCCTAGTTATAAAGTTTATAAAAATGGTGTAGTTACTTATCCTGATAAAGAGTATGGTAATGTAAGAATAGTAGCTACTCATCAAAAGAATTTAAAATGTGGAAGTATTATTAAGTTTAATCTTAGTACTATTTCTAAAGAACCAGTTTATGCTATTGTTTTAGATAGAGGAGTTTTAGGTACTGATGTTGATTTGTTAGTGGAAAACTCATCTGTTGCTTACAATAAGGTTGGTAGAAGAAAAATAACTTATGAAGTAGTAAGAATAGGTTATTAAAGAGGTGAATAAAAATGGGTGAATTTAAACATAAACATAGTTTAGGTCAAAATTTCTTAAAAGATAAAGGTGTATTAGCTAAGATAATTGATAGTGTAGATGTACAAGAAGATGACTTAATTATTGAAGTTGGTCCTGGTCAAGGAGCTTTAACTAAGTTTTTAAAATTATTTAAAGCTAATTTAAGATGTTTTGAAGTAGATACTAGAGTTAAGAAGTATTTAGATAGTTTTGAAGATGAAAAGACTAAGGTTATATATAATGACTTTATGAAAGTTGATTTAGAAGAAGAAACTAAAGATATAGATTATAAAGATTTATATGTTATAGCTAATTTACCTTATTACATTACGACTCCTATTATAGAAAAAATGATTAGTAGCCCTCTTAATGTAAAAGCAATGGTATTAATGGTACAAAATGAAGTTGCTGATAGATTAAGTGCTAAACCTGGTAGTAAGGAATATGGAGCTATTACAGTATATTTAAATTATTATTATAATGTGGAAAAGTTATTCTTTGTCCACAGGTCAGCATTTGATCCAGCACCTAATGTAGATAGCGCAGTTATTAAGTTATCTAAGAAAGATAGTGAATTAGAATTAAAGAATAAAGAATTATTCTTTAAATTAGTACAAGATTCATTTAAGATGAAAAGAAAGAATATTAGAAATAACTTAAAAGGATATGATTTAGATAAAATAGCTAAAGTATTAGAAAGTTATGGATTAGATTTAACAGTTAGAGCAGAATCTATTACATTACAATGTTTTGTTGATATGGCTAATGAATTAAGTAAGTAGAGATACTTGCTTTTTTTATGTAAATATATTTCAGTTTAAGTTTTATTGCTGTATATAAATGTTATAATAAAAATAGGTGATAGTTTATGAAAAGAAAATATATAATTGGATTAATGAGTTTACTTTGTATAACTGGTTGTGCTTCTGTTCCTAGTTTGGAATATGATGGCGATGAGCTAATACATATGTGTAGTGAAACTGATTTAGCTTTATTTAATGATAATTTAGTTGTAGAACTTGATGATGAACAAAGCTTTGTTATTGTAGGTAATGATAATAAATTTTCTGAATATAAAAATAAAAAAGTGAAATTTAATAAAAAAGATAATTTAAACATTAAAACTTGTATGTTTGTAAGTTATGATGACATTGAAGATAATAAATTTGGTACTTCTACACCTTTAATGTTTGGTGGTTCTGGTACTGAGTTAATAAAAGTAAGAATGAATGGTGAATATTCTTATAGAATTAAAGATATTCAAAAATACATTGATTATCATGGTGGAGATGATTTGTTAAGTGTAGCTATTAGAACAAATATTATAAGTGTTTATTCTGATTATATTAGAGATAACTATCCTACAACATCTATTGATCAATTATTATCTAAAAAGGAATTTAACAATGACGAATTGAATGAACTTAATAAAAAAATAGTTGAATATGGTATTGAAATAACTGAAGTTGATATTGAATCAGCAAATACTATTAAGTAAGTAGAGATACTTACTTTTTTTGTGATATACTCTAGATATTGAGGGAGTAGTGGAGTTTATGAAGTGTATAAAATGTAAGACAGATAATGTTCATAATGCTAATTTTTGTATGAAGTGTGCCTATGAATTTTCTGAAAAAGAACAATTTGCAGCTGAAAAATGGACTGTTGTGGGTATTTTAAAAAGAATCGATAACTTGAAAGAAAAATTATCTTTTGGATGGTTACTAGATCATTGGGCGTTTAAGATTGGAACAACTGTAGGTGTTTTAGCTCTTGGCATTGGTTTTATATTTACTAATGGTAGTGAATTTAAAATAGTAGAAAGTGATAGTTATACCGGGAAATATAACGAGAAATTAGATGAATATTATTTATATTCGAAGAATGAAGAAACAAATCTTAATTTATATATTCCAAGAAAGATAGATGGTTTAGTTATTAAACATTATGATGATAATCATAAGATTTTAAGTGATATTGAGTATGAATCAGTAGATGACATTGTTTTAGATACTAATGGATGTAACGATTATTATACTTTAGAGGCTAAATATAATGAAAATGATAAGGAATTGATTAAACTATTCATTTATCATGTAGAGGATGGTGAATAGTATGGCTAAGAAAAATAAAATATATTGTGTTTATTGTGGAAAAGAAAACGTTTTAGATGATAATAAATGTAGTAGTTGTAAAAAGTTATTAAATCCAAAAAATAGACCTTTTAGAGATTATATGTTTGATAAATTAAAAGATAAAGTCGAAGGTGATATTCAAGATAATATCTTTTCTTTGATAGTTGAATTTATTAAAAGTCATTTATATGGTTTTGTAATAACTTGTTCAATTATTTTTACTGCTGGAGCTATTGTAACTAGTTTAATTGATAAACCAAGTGAATTTGAAATTGTTGATAATAGACCTAATATAATAAGTAAGATAGAGTATAAGGGGAAAGGGCTGACTCCTGAAGAGATTGTTGTTAAATATGGTGATGCATTGAATTCTGGTGATTTAAAAGAGATAAGAGCTTATGAATTGAATTCTTTTTATCCTGAATTATTTGAAGAATTAAAAGATAAGAAGGTAGAAAAGAATGGTGAAGTTAAGTATTCTTTCTTAAAAAACAATCAGTTATATGAGAACAGTGAAATGGTCTTTAAAATGGAAAAGGAATATGATGTAAGTTTTTATTATGGAGCAACTCCTAAAGGAAAATATGGTAATTATGAGTTTGTTAGACATCCTCTATATATTGAATATGGTTATCCAGATATAGTATATGATCCTAATGATGATAAATCAGAAGCTTATGCATTTACTTATTCAATAGAATTTATTAAAGTAGATGGTGATTACTACATTAGTGGTACTCAATTAGATCCATTTGTTTCTGATCAACATGAATTGATTTTTGATTTTTTTGTTAAGTATAATGGTGATACTAGTAAAATTACTTATAAAGAGATATCAAAAAGTATATCTGAGATAGAAGGTTAATATTTAAATAAAGAAAAAGAACAAAAATGTTCTTTTTTTCTTTATTCTCTTATTTTGTAGTATAATTAAATTGCCGTTTAAGGGCTGTGAGGAGTAGTTATGAAAAAAGTTTTAATGATTATACCTGCGTATAATGAAGAAAAAAGTATTGTTAAAACAGTAGAATCAATAAATAAAATAGAATCTAAGAAATATAAAATAGATTATGTTGTTATTAATGATGGATCTACTGATAATACTAAAAAAGTATGTAAAGATAATAATTTAAATTTCATAGATTTACCATGTAATTTAGGTATAGGTGGTGCCGTTCAAACTGGTTATAAGTATGCTCATTATAATGATTACGATATTGCTATACAGTTTGATGGTGATGGTCAACATGATGCTAATTATATTGAAAAGTTAGCTAGTAATATAGAAGATGGTAATAATTTAGTTATTGGTTCTAGATTTGTTGCTGAAGAAAGTGAATTTAAGTCTACATTTATTAGAAGAGTAGGAATTAATTTCTTATCAGGTCTAATTAAATTATGTACTGGTAAAAAGGTATATGATGTTACAAGTGGATTTAGAGCAGCCGATAAAGATTTGATTAAGTATTTTGCATTTAACTATCCTACGGATTATCCTGAACCAGATTCATTGGTACAAGTAATAAAAAAAGGATATAAGGTTGCTGAAGTATCAGTTAAGATGAATGAAAGACAAGGTGGAACAAGTTCTATTTCAGGACTTAAATCTGCTTATTATATGATTAAAGTTTCGTTTGCTATCTTGATTGCTAATATTTCAACAAAGAAGGAGAGATAGTATGAATACGAATTTAATATTATTTTTAATTTGTTTTTGTATAGTATTTGGAATATATATATTTGTTAATATATTTAAAAGAAAGATATCTTTGCAACATTCATTAATGTGGTTTATATATGTTATTTTAATGGTATTATGTTTAGCATTTCCAGCAATTACAGAAGTTATAACTAAAATATTAGGTTTTGAGTTAGCTTCTAATATGGTGTTTTTCTTTGGTTTTGCAATATTAATAATCATTTGTTTCAATATGACAAAACTTATTTCTAAAGAAAAAGAAAAGGTTGTTATATTAACTCAAGAATTAGCAATATTAAAACATGAATTAAGTAAGAGAGAAAAATAGTATGGGAAAAGTTATTAAGAAAAATAAAAACTCTAAGAAAAACGTACTTTTTTCAAGTTTATTTAAATATAAGAAATATTTATTGGCATTGTTAGCTTATTTTGCAATGTTTGTTGAATTAAATAAAAAAGGTATTGTATTTAATTATGAATGGTACCATTATATTGAATTAGTTATTTGGTTACCTTTGATTATTTGGTTATATACGAAAGTTTTTAAAGAAGATAAAAAAGATAATTATAAATCTTTAAATTTCTTGTCTGGATGTTTTACATTCTTAATGATAGCTGGTTATAGTTTTAGTAGAGTTGGTACTGCTGGATTATTAATATCTAGTTTTACTAATGTAATAATTACTATTTTAAAAGCTATAGGATTTTATTATTTCTTTAAAAATGCATTACATTCATTATTTAGATTATTTACTAAATATGAATTTAAGAATCTACCTAATAAATTATTAAATAAGTTAAATGAACATCCATTTATATTTAGTTGTATAGTATTATTTGTAGTTTATGGTATTTATTTATTAGTATTTTATCCTGGGGTTATTAATTATGATAACGCTAATCAAATTAAAGAAGTTATGGGGATGCATACTAGATATTTAGATAGTATAGTAGTAATGAATGAAAACATTACATTAACTAATTTTAATCCTATAATACATACTTTATTATTAGGTTATTTATTTAAATTTGGTTATGCTATTGGAAACGTTAATTTTGGAATGTTCTTATATACGTTAATACAAGTAATTGTAGTTGTATTATCACTTGCTTATTCAATATATTTCTTACATAAAGAGAAGGTTAGAAATAAGTATTTACTTGTAATGTTAGGTGCTTATATATTTATTCCGTTCTTTCCTTTTTATGCTATAACAGCTGTTAAGGATACGTTATTTTCAATGGCAGTATTAATTTATACTATAAAGTTATATCAGTTTATTAAGTATGAAAATACTGTTAAGAGTAATATATTATTTATGATAATTATAATGTTAGTTATATTATTAAGAAATAATGGAATCTACTTAGTATTATTAAGTTTTCCATTTGTATTCTTTGTTAAGAAGAATTTACGTAAGTCAGTAGTTATAATGACTATATTAGTATTATTATTTAATACTGGATATGGTAAATTGCTTACTGCTTTAGAAATACCTAATACAAGTATTAGAGAAATGTTATCTATTCCTTTTCAACAAACTGCTAGATATGTTAAGTATTATAGTGATGAAGTAACGGATGAAGAGAGAGTAGCAATAGATAAGATACTTACTTATGATACTTTAGGTAAGAGATATCAACCTGAATTATCTGATAAAGTTAAGAATGAATACAATAGATATGCAACTGATGAAGAATTAAAAGAATACTTTGTAGTATGGGGAAAGATGTTAGTTAAGAGACCAATGACATATATTAATGCAACAGTAAATAATATATATGGTTATTTTTATCCTGATACGTATAATTGGTATTTGTATACAAAGTTGAATAATAAGTTACCAGAAGCGGGGTTTGATTATCATTTTAATAGTTTAGATAAAACTAGATTAGTAATGTCTGGATATGGTAATGGATTTAAAGAAGTTCCAGTATTAAAGTTATTAGTTAATTGTGGTATTTATACATGGGTTTATGTATTCATGTTACTTGTATTATTATTAACTAAGAAAAAAGATTTAATAGTTTTATTGCTTCCTGCTTTTGCGTTATTATTAACTACAATTGCTGGACCAGCGAATACATATTTTAGATATGTTGTACCATATGCTATTACATTACCTGTAATACTTGGATTGGTATTAAAAGAAACAAATAAAAGTTTTATAAAAAAGTAGAGTAATCTACTTTTTTTATGTATATATTTTTTTTATTAGCATAATTTTATCTAGGTGATAACATGAATTTTAAAGTAGGAGATTATGTTACTAGAAGTAGTTATGATAATGATATAGTTTTTGTAATAGTTAATATAAAAGATAATATTGCTTTACTTAAAGGGGTTAATTTAAGATTGGTAGCAGATAGTCCTTTGAATGATTTGAATTTATGCAGTAAGGAAGAGAGGGAGGATGACTTTTTAGTTGATCTTAATTTAGATATAGATATTGAAACTGATAGAAGTGAGTCTGGGTATTTTTATTTACCACCTAAAATTCTTCATTTAGATGGTGATAGTGACTATTTAGATAAGTGTTTAGGTTTTTATAAAAAGAATAGAGTTATGGCTTATGGAAGGACTATTTCAGAAAAGGATTTAGAGAAGAAAGTTATTCCTTTACTTACTGATATTAAACCTGATATTTTGATTGTTACTGGTCATGATGCATATAATAAAAATAATAATGATGTACATGATATGAAGAATTATAAGAATTCTCTTAATTTTATTAAAGCAGTTAAGGAAGCACGAAGGTATGAGAAAAGTCATGAGAAGTTAGTTATTATTGCTGGTGCTTGTCAAAGTAATTATGAAGAATTAATTAAGGCGGGTGCTGATTTTGCTAGCAGTCCTAAAAGAGTAAATATTCATGCTCTAGATCCAGCTATTATAGCAACTACGTTGTCATTAACTGAAAGAAATAAAGAGGTAGACTTAATAAAGTTATTAGAAAAGACAAAATATGGAAAAGATGGTATGGGCGGTCTTAAAGTTAATGGTTTAATGTATGTGGGGTATCCTAGATGAGAACGATATATCAAGCTAAAGATTTTATAAAGTCCAATTATGGAAAGAATGTAGTTATCAAAGTATTAGGAATTAGAAATAAAGTAGATACAATTGAAGGTATTATTAAAGAGTGTTATAGTCATGTATTCATAGTTGATACTAAGTTTGGAAGTAAGAGTTTTTCTTATAGTGATGTTTTGGTTGGTAATATCTGTGTTAGTGTAAAATAAATATTGATTTTAGTGTTGATTTGCTTTAAAATTAAGGTAAGTAGATATACTTGGGAGGAGTGTTAATACATGAAAATTACAAAGGTAGTTCTTCGTAATAAAGAAAAAGAAGATTCAAGAATGAAGGCAATTGCTACAGTTACATTAGATGAAGCATTTGTTATTACAGGAATTAGACTAATTCAAGGAGACGATAAAATGTTTATCGCTATGCCTAGTAGAAAGGTATCTGAAGGTGTTTACGATGATATAGCTCATCCAGTAAACCAAGAAACACGTCAAATGTTTGAAGATGCTATTTTCAAGGCATATGATGAAATGAAGAATACTGGTGAAGAACTAGTAAAAATTGATCTATAAGAAAATAAGTAAATAGTTAGCTTGGGAAACCAAGCTTTTTTTGTTCTATAAAGTATTATTGTTGCATAGTATATAGTGGTGATAATAATGGATAATGTAAGTGTTTATGATAATACGAAGCATGAAGTGAAATTGATTGATAGAAATTTAATCTATTTGAGTGGTATAAGTAAGATTATTAGTTTTGATAGTGAAGAATTCTTAATGGAATCTGTAATGGGGATTATATTACTTAAAGGGCAAGATTTGGAGATAGTTAAATTAGATACTCATGATGGTAGAGTTAGTATTAAAGGTACTATAAATAGTATGATTTATGATGATGGTAAGAAGAAAGATAGTGAATCTTTAATAGGTAAGTTATTTAAATAATGAAATCTTATGTTCAATTTATTAGTTTATTAGGTTCTTTTATATATGGAGTAGTTGTTTTTTATTTAAATAAGTTTAATTATAAAC
>JAZOOK010000156.1:0-4609 GCA_045654965.1 Candidatus Coprovivens sp.
TATAATGGCAGAACTGTTAACTGAGTTTCCAGATATATCAAGAGATGAAATTAAGTTTGAACAAGTTAACGATGATAACTTAAGAAAAGGATATGATAGTTTTAATACATTGCTTGATTATCTTAATAGCATAAACTGTGATGTATACAGATGGAAACGTTGGGACTTAAATGTATGGAAAAATGATTTTAAAAGCATAAGCTATATACCAGCTGTATGGGACCAATCAATACATAACTTTACAAACGGTGTTGGTTATGGCGATGATTGTAGTGTTTCTATATCTAGCAATATTCAAGAAACTGATGCAGTTATAACTTTATATAACAAATCAAAAGAAACTATGAACAAGTATCTTGCAGATAAGAATATAGAAAAGAATATTAAGATGCAGTTTAAAAAGTATAATGACGTATTAAATTCTAATGAAGTTAATTATACAATCAAGGCAGCTCAATTAAGTAGAATAAGACCTGAAGAAGTGGAGCTAGATATATATCAAGAAGTAAGTTGCGTAGAAGAAGTACCAATAGAAAAGCTATATGTACACGGACATAATATAACCATCAACTCTATTAACTCACGTATTAACGATGTGTATCCTTATCGTTTAAAATTTGAAGCAAGAGACAGTAGTCAAGAATTAAAAATAACTAAATGTATTGTTCATTATACAGATAAAGTTACTGGAGAAATGAGAGGCTCTACAAATCTATTAAGAGAGAAACCTGGCTTTAGTTTAAATGCATTAGGTGATTTAGTTTCTAACTCTATTAAGAAAAGCATAATCAGAGTGGAGGACTTTGATCACAATAGCTATAATTATTTTGAAAACATGTCAGACGGTTCTGGTATGAAAATGACAGGAGTAGTAGGAACCGGGACTAAAACTCTTTATAATTTAGGTGGACAAACAGTAAGTTATGTTTCTACTTGTGAAATGGCTCAAATATTATCAGCAAGCAAATTAATAACTTTCAGTTCTGCTCATGCCGTATGGCACAAAAACAATGTTAAATTTAGAGCGACTGATGATTTAAAGAAAGTTAATGTAAAACTTACAGCTAACAAATTTAGCTTTGATGTATTAACTAATAACCAAGTTGACGTACTTGTTAGATATAGTACAGAAGGTAACTACAGTGTAATTGATAAAGCGCAATACGGAACTACTTGGTCTACAGAAGAATTCGAAACTCCTAGATATATGGAAATACTTATTACTACTAAAGCTAATGAAGAAGTAGAACTAGGTAATTTTAAATATTCAAATTATGAAATATCATTTGCTTATAAAATAGCAGATAGTTATATACCAATGAAAGGTACAACTCTTCCATTAAGCAATAAGATAAGTTTAAAAGTAACTGTTAAAAGTAATAGCGGCGGATGTCCTATAATACATGGTATATACATAGGCGCAGGTTTATCTAACACAACATATGTAACAGATACATTTGATATTAAGAATAACACATATAGAGAACTAGAGATAGAATGTAACTGTAAAGTAACACTAATTAAAAGAGACATAAATAATACTAGAGATTTATCTTATCAACAAAACTATAACCCAGCTGTATCTTATATAGGTAACAGTAGTGATTCATATATCAGATTAAGTTTAGAAGACTATACTAGAATAAACAATATAACTGTACCAGTAGGACAAATACAAGTCATAGAGGAAAGCGGCAAACTATATTATAATTTAGCATTAACAGAAGGGCAAGAGGCTCAATCTGTAATAATAGATGGTATTAAAAATGAAGCTACTTATACTACTTCTCTATTAGATATTATTAATATAGAGTTAGGCAACTATCAATTTAATATAACATCAGATAGAGTTTACTGTTGTCCATTAGTAAAAGGAGTAGTTATTATTAAAAATAATGACGGAGGAAAGCCGCAAATACTTTCTCTTAATAGCTCTTTATTTACTGGCGTACAATCTACTAAGTACGTATTCTCTAAGATACCTGAAAACATAGGAGTTATATGGGGAGTAGGAGACGGTTATTATAGTGACAGTATAACTGGTTCATTTGAATACATATCATTCTATAACCCAAACTCTAAAATACATGTAGCTAATAACTCTTATAGTTTATTTGTAAATGAAATAAAAGGAGTACCAATAGCAGAGAATTTTACAGATCCAGATTACTATGACAGAAACAATTTAAACTTCTATACTGTAAAAAGCAATACAGAAAATACAGCAGTTAGATTCTATAACTATTTAGATGATACAATAAACTTTAATGAACTAACAGATTGGACTGTTGGAATTAAAGATTTATATATAAGAGATACAAACAATTATAATAATGAATCTATATACGACGTTAATTCAATAGACTATCAAGAAAAACAAATACTAGCTGAATACATAAATATACAAGATACATATCAAGTATCAACAAACAATAAAATAAATTCTGAACAATATATTGTTATACCGCCTGAAGGAATGACTGTAAGATATAAAGAGTATGACGGTACAGATGAAACTAAAGACTTATTAAAAACAGAGAGCTTTGTTGTAGACGATACAATGTTTAAGAAATTAAAATATTCGAATATAGATAGAATATTCTATATAGGAACGTCTGCAGTAGTAGAAGGAAACAAAACAGATGATTCATTAAAATATACTATTCTAAACAGAGAAGGTATATTAATATGGAATGAGAGAACATTAACTAAAGGTACTGTTGTATACGTTCAATATACAATTAAGAAGCCGGTAGCTTTAGTGTTTGATTTAGAGACATTATATAAACTAACTGGATATACAGTTGAAACATATAGAGAATTAAGTACATATCATTTATCTAGTATGAAGAATGGCTCAACATATGACTTACGCAACTTCTCTGATTATGGCGAATCTGATTTAGCATATATACAATGTAAAGAACCTAGCTTTGAAGGACAAATGATAGATGAATATACTGTTAAGTTTAACAAACACATAGAAGAAAAAACTGTAATGGTTAAAACAGGATACTACTATTTTAACGGTAGAGAATATTATCTATTTAGTGAAGAGGATGATAAAACACTTTATAATAATAAACACTTAGTATACGAAAACGTAGATATAAGTGATGATTATATATTTACATACAAAGCTACAAATAACTTTGTAAGAAATAGTGAGATGTTATTACGTAACTTAAATGATTTGTATCATTATGATTTCACTATACCAATAGAGTCTCCTAAGTATAATAAATATACTGCATGTGATTCATATAATGATTGGGTTACATTTAATACTGATTTAGATTTAACTGATGAATTATACAGATATAGAATAGAGAATAAAGATGATACATATGAAGGATTTAATAACGTTGGATTACGCCTTAATAAAATTCAATCTGGCATGACTAATTACGCTTACATAAACATAACTGATTATATATCTGCTACTACCTATATAACATTGGCAGCTACTCCTGAATTAAAAATATATATAGGAGAAGAACAAAGATTAGGAAACCTTAAACTACGCACATCATTATCTGTTAAAACTATATGCGAATTGAAAGCGCTTACAAAAGACTCTTGTATACGTACAACTAGTTTTACAACAAATAAAGATGTTAAGTATTACTTAATCGCTGTAGGAGAATGAATAATAGACGATATAGTTATTTCTGATTCATTAAAAGATTCAGTTAACTATCATGTTAAAAACATAGAGAAGTTTGGAATATCTTTCAACGAAAGAAAAACAGAGGGCACTTTATATAAACTTAGATTAGACAACAATTATTCAAGCATAAGTAACAAAGCTAGTATATGTAGTGATGGATACATAAGATTAGTAGGAGACGTAACTTGGAACGCTACTAAAATAAAAGAATATTCTTCAAGAGATGATTTTGAAAATAAGAATTGTTTCAAAGATACTGAATTAATAGTAGGAGATTATATCAAAGCCCCAGCTACATCTACTGGTAGATTCTTAACTGATTATATAGAAATCGATCCGTTAGTAATCAAAAGATTATTTGTAAAAGTAAATGATATATTGTTAGATAATATGGATGATTTTAAAATAACTATATACTCAACTGGAGATAAACGACAAGAAGATCATGAAATAATCAGCTCTAGAGGAAACTATGCATATGCATATGGAGATGAACTATTTAGATATGTTAGAGTTCAAATTGAATTACCAGAAAGTGCAGTAGTTGATAAAATAGAATTAATAGCCGAATATAAAAGCGATAAAGACAATGCTCCAAAACTTACAGTACCTTCAACAGGTAGCTTGATAAGTCCAGTATATGATTCTCAAGAGTCTCTAATTTATAACATCAAAAACATAAACATTAAGGACATAAGTAATATAACAGATGTAGAAGTTTACATAAGAACTATGAAAGAGGATAATACATCTGGAGTATGGAGCGATTGGAATGAACTTAAATTAGTAACTAGAAACAACAAAACAATGCTTTCAGACAAGCAAGATGATTATACATTTAAATATACACCTGTACGCTTTTTCCAATTTAAAGTTGTATTAAAATCTAAGAATGCTTATGTACACTTAGATAGTATAGATATCGAGGTGAGAGAATGA
>JAZOOK010000157.1:0-6486 GCA_045654965.1 Candidatus Coprovivens sp.
ATAATTATTGAATATAAGTATAAATACAACCAATAACATAATTTTTAAACTATTTATTTCTAACTTAAATATTTTATTTATACTATTAATCAAAAAAAATAATATACATCTTTTTATTGAAGATGGATAACCTACTATAAAACCATATATAACTAATAATATATCTACTATAATATATTTCTTTACTATACTAATTTTCTTTAATAATTTAAGTATAATCCCACTAAGTAAACCAACATGCATACCAGATAACGCAAATAAATGAGTAACACCTATTCTTTGATACTTAGTATAAACTTCATCATCTATACCATCTTTATTACCTAATATAAAAGCTTTCATATATCCAGTATTATCTATTTTATCTACACGTTCATTAATAATATTTTTTATATAATTTATAAAGTTTATATTATTATCTATTACTTCTATAGTATCTATCTTTATCTTATAAAAAATATCCTTATTACTAAGATATTCTTTATAATTAAAAGAATTAGGTATTGTATTATTATTTATATTTTCCAAACTCCCCAATACTTTTAATGTAACGCCATATTTTATATTATCCTTTAAATAATTTAATTCCTTATTATTCCTTACATAGTAAGTACCAATTAAATCTTCTTTACCAGTCAACGTAAGACTTAATTTATCTTCACTAAATTCATATTCTTTAACTACTAACTTAAAAATATTATCATTAGAATTATATATACTTTTATCTTCTCTAATTAATAACTTAATAAATAAAAATAAACTTAATACTATTAGTAAATATATATATAAATGATTAGAGTCTAATATAGTCTTTAATCTTGTTATAAGCAGATTCTCCTATACCAGATACATTCATAATTTCTTCTATTGTTTTAAATCCATTATTTTCATTTCTATATTCTATAATAGCATCTGCTTTACTTTCTCCAATACCAGATAAAGTCATTAATTCTTCTTTACTAGCATTATTTAAAGATACTTTATCACTAGCATTATTACTATTAGAATTATCTCCTTTATCTATAATACTAGCGCCAGCACAACTACTTATATCTTCAGTAGGACATTTACATTCTTCTACTACATTATAAGTAATTTTCATATTCTTTATTTGTGTATCAGTATATATTTTGATTACCATTTCATCTTCCAATTTTTTACTTAGATTCAAATACTTGGTAGACGCATTACTCTTTAATCCACCAGCTAACTTTATTAGATCACTAACTCTAGATCCTACATCAAGTTCATAAACTCCCGGTTTCTTTACAGCACCTTTTATATCAACTTTAATTTTATTAATAATATTTTCTTCAGGAACAACTTCTTTTGTTTCTTCTAATTCAACTACTTCATTAATAGTATTATTTTCTTCAACACATTTAGTACTCATAACTTCCAAACTAATTATCATTAATTCTAAAAGTATAATAACAGACAATATAATATATTTTATTTTAGTTTCATCAAACCATTTCATTTTTTATCACTCTCCCATTTCTTTTTTATTAATTCTAAAATTTCTTCTTTAGTCATCTAACTAAAAACACCACCCTTCACTTTATATATTCTCCATCAATACCCCTATTTCCTTTTTTTTCATAAAAAAAGATGAATATTTCTATTCATCTTATAAATTTTCTATTTTTCTTCTTAATTGAGCTTCTTTATTTTCATAATGTATTCTTTGTAATACAAATAACGAAACAATAACACATAAGTTATATGATCCACCATAACTTAAGAATGGTAACGGAACACCAGTTAAAGGTATTATACCTAATACACCTAATAGATTAACTAATACATGTATTAAGAAATAACAGAATATTCCATAAGCTAATATACTATTTCTTAAATTATCAGTTTCTTTAGCTATCTTTAACATTATAAATAACATTACAAAGTAACCAATAACTACTAAAATCCCAACTACTAAACCTAATTCTTCACATATTATAGGAAATATAAAATCAGTATGTGCTTCTGGTAAATATAAATACTTTTGAGTTGAATTACCTAATCCTACACCAGATAATCCACCATTATGAATAGCAATAAAACCATTACATACTTGATATCCATTACCAGATGCATACTTTTCAGTAGAACATGGTTTAAAGTAATCAAATCTTTCTAATTGATAAGGTTTAATAAGTTCAACACCACATACAAATACTAAAAATAAAACTGTTGCTACTCCACTAGCCCCAATACCAAGAACAATCCTCTTTTCCCTTTTACCAAATGGTAAAGAAAAGAAAATTAAACCAGCAATCGATGCTATAATAATAGCACCACCTAAGTCAGGTTGTAAAACTACTAAAGCACATACAACTAATGCAATAATCATAGGAAATATCATATTTAAAAAGTCTACTTTTTTCTTCTTTTGTAAATTAGAATAATATATAGCTAAAAAGAATAAAAGCATTATCTTAACAAACTCTGATGGTTGTAAACTTCTATTACCTATTTCAAACCAAGATAATGCACCACCAGCAACTTTACCATAAACAAAAATAGATCCAAGCCAGACTATACCAGCATATATTAATATCCATGACCATTTATATAATTTACTCTTTGTAGGTATAAATAAAATAATAAAACCACCTACATAAGCTGCAAGCACAATAATTAATTGTCTTATTACAAAGAAATTCGTTGGTACACCATATCTTAATACTGCTGATACACTAGATGCAGAAAATATCATCAATAAACCAAATATAGAATAAATAATCATAAGTAATAAAAGTAAATAATTTATATTAGCAAATATTTTCTTCATCTTTATACACTCCTATTCTAATAATACCATATAAACCATTACTAAAAAAGTTAAATAAAAACTTTTAATGTCAAAATTATACACCTATTAATAAAATATATTAGATACATAAAGGAGGTTATAGTATGTATTATTATGGAAATAATGGTTACTATGGTAACTATAATACAGCTGGCTCTTGTGGTGGTTTCGTTGGATATACTCAAGGTAATGGTATTGGAGCCGCTATTTGGATAGTCTTATTTATATTATTAGTAATAATAATTGGTGCTGGTTGGAACTGGAATAACAACTAAAAAGGGATTTTTCCCTTTTTAATTTGTCTTTTTTAAGATTTTTTGTTAAAATGTAATGCAGTTGGTGATATATATGAGTAAAAAATACAGTAAACTACCTAATATTGAAATATTAGATGAAAAAGACAAAAGATTAAAACAAAAAAGTGAAAATGTAACGTTCCCACTTCCTAAAGAAGATCTACAACGCATTGAAGACATGTTAACATATTTAGAAATGTCTCAAATTGATGAATATAATCAAAAATATAATCTTCGTGCTGGATGGGGTTTAGCTTACATTCAATTAGGTATTCCTAAAAGAATTTTCGTTCTTTCTCAAGAAGTAGAAGAAGGAAAATTCGAAAGACATGTAGTTATAAATCCTAAAATCAAAAGTGTTAGTGAAGAAATGGTTTATATTGAAGAAGGCGAAGGTTGCTTAAGCATTAATCGTCCTACTACTGGTATAGTTCCAAGACACGCTCGTATGAAATTAGAAGCATATGATGAAAAAGGAAATCTATACGAAATAAGAGTACGTGAAGAATTAGCTGTAGGCTTCCAACATGAACTAGATCATTTAGACGGAATCTTATTTACAGACAAAATAGATCCAAAACAACCATTCAAAAACAAAGACAAATATCGTTCAATCTAAAAAGAGAAAACAAATAGTTTTCTCTTTTTTATTTCATTTTCATTTTATACATATCAGCAAATCCATATAATCCAATTATATCAGTGAATTCAGTTATTCTTATATTTCTATCTCTAAACTCCTTTAAGATATCTTGTTTATCATAATAACTAAACTTTTTACCATCATCTAAATAATATGAGTAAATACCATCTATTTCTAAAACTAACAATTTATACATAACTAATTCATGATCTTTATACGCAAATACATTGTAACACTTACTTTGATATTGAAAAGTAGTAAAATCATCAAATATAAATTTATAAAACGCATTAAATAATTGAACCTTCTCTACTGGAGATTGAATAATATCTAATCCCCAAAACCTATTAATTACTTTAATTCTATAATTAACATCAGTATTAGAACCTATACCAAATACCCTTGCATGTTCCTTAACTAATCTTCCAACCTTATATTTTAAAGAATCTAACCTCTCATCAGAAACTAATTTCATACCAAGTCTTTCATAAACTTTATCAATAGTATGTGTCAAATTATTATATGCCTCAGAAAATTTACTTCTATCTCTTACATCTACAGTTCTACTAACTATAAAACCATTAATTTTTAAATTACATTTTATTCTAGTAATATCAGATAAAGTATACGCATAATGATTACCACCATAACCAGTAGCATCCATTCCATATACTACACCATCATCTTCCATTTCAACCCTATAATGAGCAGTTAGTCTACATACCTTAGATTTAATACCATAATATTTTAACAATCTATGATATAAAATCGCCCAGTTTTTACAAATCATCTCATTATTAACTGGATTAATATCTCTAACCATATTAATTTTATTATAATCATGAGTTAAACAAAAATAAGGACTATAACGTAGTACATCACCCAAACATATATAAATACAAATAGCTTTTTCTAAAGTACTCATATCATCATGAATAAATTTAGATACATACTCTATCATCTTATCATCTAATTTATTAGTAAACTTATCAGCAATACTAGTCAAACTCTTTTTAATTCCCATAGTATCACCTCTATCTACATAACTTTAATATTAATGCATCATCTTCTATTCTTAACGCATCAATATCTGTTTGATGTTTAAAACACCATCCATCTCTTAGTATTAAATCTATTACAGTATCAACATCATAATTAACTAATTTACCATTACTATATAAATAATAATAAGGAGTTTCATCTTCTTCATATAATACTAATAATTTACTTAATTCAATACCTTTATCAGACTTTCTATATAAAGAGATATTCTCTACTCTTAATTCAGCTATATCATAAAATACTGAAGTAATCATCCAATTAAAGAATTGTGTATTCTCTGTAGTTTGTTCATGAAAGATAAACATCTCATTAAGCATTGCTATTCTTTCATCAAACACACTCTTATCTACTATTCTATCTTTCGTAAATTCAACTCTTTGATATTTATCAATAAATTGATTTAATTTCTTTTTAGTATCAATATTAAGTCCCATCTTTTCATAAACACTACAAATTATTTGTTCTAATCTTTCTTTACCAAAATCTATATAAGTAGGATCAAAATATTCATTCTCTACAAGATAAAAACCTTCTATCATAAAATCATACTTAGAATTAGTTAAATCAGATAGTTCTAATTGATCACTATAATATCCATATCTAGTAGCATCAGCTCTAATCATCATAGAACCGAAATTCAAATTAACATACATATGATGATTTACATTACCATCTAAATTATTTTCTATTCCATATAAATTTAATAATTTATGATATAAAATTGAAAATTGAACACAAACAACTTCATTATCTTCTAAAGTTACATCAAAATAAGGATTAGTATCATATATATTCTCAGTAATAGTATATACAGGAGCATAACGTAAAACTCTAGAAAGTAATACATATATACCAATAGCTTTCTCTAAATCACTCTTTAAAGTATTAGGTAAATTATCATTAATATATTTAACTATACTAGGATCTATTTCTTCTTTTAAACTTAATGTATCAGTATATGCAGTACCATAATGCATTTTAAACTTATCAGGATTAAAAGCTACTTCTATTTCATCTAAATAATATAAATCTCTTATATTAGTAATAAATTCTTTACTAAAACTATAACTATCTTTAAATAATTGATAATAAGTATAAATAAAATAAATATAAAAATCATAAGAATATTCTTTTTCATTATCTTTAAAAGAACTATAAAAATCTTTTGTAATATTATTGCCTTTATATTTGTTAAGGAAGATAAACATTAAATTCATCAAAGATATTTCATTATAACCAACACGATAGTCTTTTCTTTCACTATCTTTAGCTATAAACATTATATTAAGTATCTTATCTGACAAAGCATCATTTAAAAACATAATAGTTTCATGTTTGCTTACTTCTATTACACGTTTTTTAGCCATATATATCCCCCTTTTCTTTTGGAGTTATATAATAACACTAAACTCTATAATTCTCAAATATAACCAATAAAAAAACTAGATATCTCTAGTTTTCATTACTTACTTTATCTAAAACAGCATTGATTATCTTTCTAACATTATCATCACTATACTTTTTAGCTAGTTCCACAGCTTCATTTATAGCAACAATATTAGGTGTTTCCTCTTCATATAAAATTTCGTATAAACCTATTCTTAAGATTGCAGCACCAGTCTTATCTATTCTATTAATAGACCAATCTTTCATATATTTATTTGCTAGTT
>JAZOOK010000158.1:0-5517 GCA_045654965.1 Candidatus Coprovivens sp.
TATTAATTCCAATGTACCAAATGACACCAGCAAATGATTTTTGTATGAGAGGATCTATTAGTCCTTTATTCATACTAATGTTATATTGGATAAAATTTATAGAAAATATCAAAATACAACCTAAGTATATTATGATTCTATCTTATATAATAATTATATTTGGAATGATAACACCAATCCGCGAAATAAGTAGAAGTATATATAATACTTTTACTCTTCAAAGATCTGATTATATAAAGGACAAAAAGATTTATAGTATTGGAAACCCTATAACAATAGATGGGGCTGAACTTTGCAATGAGCAATTTTACAATAAAAATATAAAAGAAACATTTTATGGAAAATATATTTCAAAATAAAAAAGTGAGGACAACAAAATGAAAAAAAATTTAGTTTTATGTATATTAGACGGCTGTGGGATAAGAAAAGAAACAGACGGAAATGCATTCGCAAATGCAAACAAACCAACATTAAATATGTTGTTTGAAAAATACCCAAATTCTATATTAGAAGCAAGTGGTAAATCAGTAGGTCTACCAGAAGGGCAAATGGGTACTAGTGAAGTAGGTCATATGAATCTAGGTTCAGGTAGAGTAGCAATGCAACCACTAGAAAACATAACTGCTCAAATAGAAAATGGCAATATATTAACAAATGAAAAAATACTAGAAGTATTAAATCATGTAAAAGAAAACAACTCTAACTTACACTTATTTGGTTTATTATCAGATGGTGGAGTACATTCACATATAAATCATTTATTTGGTCTATTAGATATGTGCAAAAAGAACAATATAGAAAACGTATATCTAGACATCTGCTTAGATGGTAGAGATACATACGAAAAAAGTGCACTAACTTATTTAGATCAACTACAAGAAAAAATAGATTCTATAGGTTTAGGAAAGATAAATATCATAACAGGTAGATATTATGGTATGGATAGAGATAATAACTTTGATAGATTAAAACTAGCATATGATGCTTTAGTATATGGAGAAGCAAAAGAATACAATAACTATAAAGAACTAGTTGAAGAAAATTATAATAATGGAATATTTGATGAATTTGTAGTACCAGGTATCATAAATAAAACTCCTCTTCAAGATAATGATGGTATTATTACATTCAACTTTAGAAAAGATAGAGTAAGAGAATTATTTACACTATTATCAAATCCAACTGAATACGAAAGTGCAGCTAATGAAAAAGAATTAGTAGTTAAACATTTTACTAACTTAAAAACATTAACAATGTATCCAGTAACAGAAACAGTAAAATCTCCTCGTGCATTCGAAGATTTAGATTTAAAAAATATCTTAGTAGATTACTTACATAATAATGGTATAAGCCAATTAAGAATAGCTGAAACAGAAAAATATCCACATGTTACATTCTTCTTTGATGGTGGTAAAGAAGTAGAATATGATGATATGAAAAAAATTCTAATTCCATCACCAAAGGTTGCTACATATGATTTAAAACCAGAAATGAGTGCATATGAAGTAACAGAAAGCTTCTTAAATGAAGTAGAAAACTTTGATGTAACAATTATGAACTTAGCTAATGGAGATATGGTAGGACATACAGGTGTTTATGAAGCAGCTAAACAAGCAGTAGAAGATATGGATGTATGTATCACTAAAATATATAACAAAGTACAAGAACTTAATGGTACATTAATAATAATAGCTGATCATGGTAACTGTGATATGATGTGGGACGAAAATAAATTACCAGTAACATCTCATACAACAAACCCAGTACCATGTATCATAACTAAAGAAGGAATAGAATTAAAAGATGGTAAACTAGCAGACATAGCTCCAACTATGTTAGAACTACTAGGACTACCTATTCCTGAAGAAATGACAGGTACAAGTCTAATAAAGAATTAATAGATATTAATTCTTTTTTTATTATAAAAAAAACTTATGTAGTTATATCTTTTTTTGATTTGACTAAACTCAAATAAATACCTAAAATTAACCTTATGAAAGAAGGATAATAATGTCAAAAAACAAATCAATTGAACCCCTCATAAAATTAACACATGGAGAATCAATTGAAACATTAGAATTAAAAGAAAAAATTAATTTATTAACTAATATGTTATCTCATCCAACAAAAAGTAAAAGAGATACATATGTAGCAAGTTATTTATATGATAAGAAAGGTAATTTCAATACAGAACATTGGGGCTATCAATTAGTAGGTACTGCAGCACTAACAAGTGTACCAATAGTACTAATATGTGGTTCAGCAACAGCAGCATTAGCAAGAGGTGTTGATTTCAATCCTACATTTCTATTAGCGATGACTGGTATGGTTGGTGCAGAAGCACTTGCAATATGTGGTACAGGTGCTTACATGACTATAAAAGGTTCAAAAATGAATGAACAAATAAAAAAAGAACTAATAGATAACTTAATATCTTTAGGTTATCAAGTTACAGAACCTATGGTAAAACCAATTCAAAGTATAGATAAATATAAAATAAACAATGAAAGACTTCTTAATGGAGAAGTAATAAGTGTTAAAAATAACAAATATATATCATTAATAGAAGAAGATGAATTCGTTACAAAAATATCTAACTTAATAAATCAAATACTAGAAAATAAATATCCTAGATACCAATATGATATAGATGAACTAAAACAAGTGGCATTAGATTGGATAGCTCTTAACTTTAGAGAATATAAAAGAACTGGTAAAAAGTTAGGTATCATAGATGCACCAATGCATCTATACGAAGCATTTGAATCAGAAATATTAGCAAAAATAAATAAGACATTAAAAAAAGTATCTAAATAAGATACTTTTTTTATAATCCAAGTAAAATACTAGCTACTTTAAAATATACAAGTAATGAACCAGCATCAACTATAGTAGTAATAATAGGATTAGCCATAACAGCAGGGTCTAAATGAATTTTATCTGCAAGTATTGGAAGTAATGCTCCAATAATCTTAGCTAACAATACAGTTAAGAATAATGATAAACATACAACTAAAGCAACCATTGTAGTAGTTCCATCAAACCATATTAGTTTGAAGAAATTACAAACAGATAATGTTAAACCACATATAATTCCAACCAAGAATTCCTTTCCAAGAACTCTTAACGTATCCTTAAATTCAACTTCATCTAAAGATAAAGCACGGATAATAGTAACACTTGCTTGACCACCAGCATTACCACCTGTACCCATAACCATTGGCATGAATACAGTAAGAATTGCATAAGTAGCTAATGCCTCTTCAAATCCAGAAATAATAGCACCAGTAAATGTAGCACTAACCATCAAGAATAATAACCATGGCATTCTACTTTTAAATATATCCCATAAACTTAATTTTAAATATGGTTTTTCAGTAGGAACCATACCAGCCATCTTCTCGATATCTTCAGTAGCTTCTTCTTCCATAATATCAACGATATCATCGATAGTAATAACACCAACTAATCTATTTTCCATATCTACAACAGGTAAAGTAGAGTAGTCATAATCTTGGAATAACTTAACAACATCTTCTTGATCCATTAAAGTATTAACACTATGTTCTGTTTCAATCATAACATCATCAATCATAGTGTCAGGATCATTAATAAGTAAATCTTTTACAGTAACATGACCTAATAACATTCTCTTACTATCAGTAACAAAACATGAATCATAAGAAACAAAATCATCAGCTTGTTTTCTTATTCTTTCAATAGATTCTTTAATAGTTAAACCTTTCTTTAAATGGATATATTCAACAGCCATTAAAGAACCAGCACTATTATCAGGATATTTAAGTAATTTATTTATATCATTTCTAGTTTCTTTATCAACATTACCAAGTAATGAAGTAACAACCATAGCAGGCATTTCTTCAAGTAAGTCAGCAGCATCATCTGTAAACATATCTTCAATAATTAATGTTGCTTCTTTCTTACTTAACTTAGCAATTAAATCTCTTTGTACTTCATCATCTAAATTAACAAATACATCTACCGCTTTATCTTTCGGTAACAATCTAAATGCTTGTACCAATAAATCATCCGGTAATTCTTCTATTAAGGAGGCAATATCATACTCATTCATCTCTTGATATATTTTTTTTACTTCAGCTAACTTTCTTTCAATTAGTAAATCTTTTAATTCTTCAAATTTCATAATATCACTCCTTTTCATCATCTTTTGTGTCTTACTTATATCATAATTGTCAAAAAAAATAAAGAATAAGTATAAGTCATTTGACATCTTATTTTTATTAAGTTATCATTTTATTGATAGATATCTTTTAGGGGGACAATTATGGAAAGACTATTCAAGAAGTATTATCGTTATATTTTATCCACAACTACAATAGTACTAACTATTATTTCTTTAATAGTGTTTTCATACTATTCAAGTATAACTAATATAACAATAGATTATTCATCTATAAATCTAAATGAAGTAGATAATCTTATGATAGTGTCACATCCCACAGATGAGATTCTTTTTGGTGGAGCTCATCTATTAGAAGATAATTATTTAGTAGTATGTATTACATGTGGAATAGATAAAGATACTACAAGAGAATTTGTTGAAGTATTACAAAAAACTAAAGATAAATTTATTATCCTAGGATATCCAGAATACACTAACTCTGAAAGAGAAAACTGGTCCAATTATAAATCTGATATAAAAGAAGATCTAACTAAAGTTATAAAACTAAAAGAGTGGTCTACAATAGTAACTCACAATCCCGAAGGAGAATATGGTAGTTTACAACATAAAATAACATCAAAACTAGTAACAAGTATCTCTCCTAAAAAGAATCTTTACTATTTTGGTAAATACTATACAAAAAATTCTATAGTAAATGAAAAAGATAAACTATCTCAATTAAATCAAAATAAAATAAATCAAAAAATAAAACTAATAGGTATGTACAAAAATGAATCCTATATTCAAACAGAATTCAATCATATCTATAATTACGAAGAATGGATAAAATATAAAGAATGGAGTAAGTAAGATGAAAAGATTAAACAAAAAAGACATTATCTATCTATCAATATCTATAATATCTTTCATATTATTAGTTTTACTAATAACTGATAATACTTTTTTGTATGCATCTACATCTAATCAAGAATATATAAAATATGCAAACTATCTTAGAAACTTATTCTATGATACAAAAGACTTATTCCCAGACTTTGCACTATCGATTAATAATGGAGTAAATATATATAACCTAGTCGACTATGGTTTCCTAAGTCCTATAATATTAATATCTTATTTATTACCATTTATATCTATGACAAATTACATAATTATATCAACAATATTACTAACTATAATAAGTACAATTTTATTATATAAATTTTTACATGATAAAAAATACAGTAGTGAAATATGCTTCATATCTTCATATCTATTTATTTTATCAACATCAATAACATACAATACACACAATAACTTAATTCTAATAAATTACATGCCATTCTTAATATTAAGTTTAATGGGTGTAGATA
>JAZOOK010000159.1:0-5065 GCA_045654965.1 Candidatus Coprovivens sp.
AGTTTTCTCTACACTAGTAAATGTTTCATTATATGTTCCACCATACCCAATATTACTTGTATCTACACTTTTAGCACTAACAAACATCGGTAATAAAAGAACAACTACCAATTGCAAATATCTTTTCATAAACACTCTCCATATCTTAATAACATTAATAGTGTTTACTTTTATATTTATTTTATACAAACAAAAAAAGTTCCTTAACGGAACCCTTTCTAAGAAATGTAAAGCACTTCTCCCATAAAAACCTTCATTGCCTAAGATTTTACTACTAATTTAATATTTTTGCAAATTTTTCTATAAACCAGCAATCTTTAAGAATTCAGGTTCTACACTAACAACTGTATATGATGGTTCAAGTAAATCATTAACATCAATATTTAAACATATAACAGCTTCATTAAAAGCTTGAGTTAATTTACTTACATCATAGAAATATTTATCTCTTAATATTTCTAACATATAATTTCTTATTTTTCTTACTTCAGCCATATGATATTCAGCTATTATATTAAATGCTTCTTTATTACCTCTAGAAACAAATTCACATATTCTTTCATCAATACTACATGCAAATGCCATAATATTGCCCCCTTTTTCATTCACAAAGAGTTTACCAAAGGACCATATTTTAGTCAAATTCATCTATTTAACCAAAGAAAAAAGTTGAACCTTAGTTCAACTTACATTGCTAATTTAGAAACAACTTTCTTATCAGTAACTACTGTTACTTCTTCTGTTAAAAGATTAACTAAATTAATTCCTAATGATGATACTGCCATATGGAATGCACTATTTAATGCTCTAGCATCATAAAAGAAATCACTTCTTAATACATCTAACATATAATTTCTTATTTTAGCAACTTCAGCCATATGATAAGTACTAATTACTTCATAAGCTTTATTACTACCTCTAGATATATGTGAACATATTCTATGATCTAATTCTTTTTGAACTTCAGTTCTTTCTTCTACTATATTCATTGCAAATCCCCCTTTTTTGCACACTTGTTGAAGATAATAACACATCCATATCTCTCTTGTCAAATTAAAAAAACTTACTATTTATAGTAAGTTTTTATTTTTGACAATTCTCACAATAGTAAGTACTTCTTCCACCTACTACTATTCTCTTTATTATAGTAGAACAATTCTTACATTCTTCATTTTCTCTTTTATGAGCCATTAAGTTTTGTTGAAATCTACCAGTTACACCTAAACTAGAAGTATAACTCTTTATAGTAGTACCTCCACATTTAATAGCTTCTTCAATTATCTTCTTAGAACTATCTACTATTCTCTGACATTCATCTAAAGTAATATCACTACCTACCTTTAAAGGATTTATCGAAGCGGCAAATAATACTTCATCAGCATATATATTACCTAATCCAGATATAATAGTTTGATCTAGTAATAAAGTCTTCATAGGTAATTTTCTTTTCTTAAAGTTATCATATAAATACTCTTTACTTAAAGTTTCATCTATAGGTTCTATACCTTGTTTTCTTACTCCTTCAACACTATCAATATCTTTCTTTAATACAAGATTCATTCTTCCAAACTTTCTTGTATCATGATATCTTAAATCACTATTATCATCGAAAGTAAATATTACATGTTCATGTTTATTAATTTCCTCATTAGAATCTTTAATAAAATATTTACCTTCCATTCTTAAATGACTACATAAGTAATAATCACCTATTTCAAATAATAACCATTTACCTTTTCTTAATATGTCACTAAATTCTAAACCTATTAATTTATTTTGGAATTCTTGAATATCAGATTCAATCATTCTTTCATATAAAACATTAACGTTTTTTATTTTTTTTCGTAGAATTCTTTTTCTTAGAGTTTGTCTTACCGTTTCTACTTCTGCTATTTCTGGCATCTTCTTTTAAACTCCTTACTTTAACATGTTTAGGTTTACTATTAGGATCAACCGCATCTATTTTAGCAACATCAGCTATCTTTAATAAATAATCTTGTAATGTAACCATAAATGAATTAACATCTATCATAGATATTCCATCACTTAATACTACACCACATTTAACATAGTTTAATCCACCATAATTTACTAAAGATAATCTCTCTACTTTTTTTATTTCTTTTCTATTTTGTATTTCTACTTTATAGCCTTCAAGTACCTGATTAATCTTTTCTTCATCACGTTTCTTAATACTATGTACTATAATTAACAATCCTCTATATCCAATATAACCTGCTACCAATATAGTACCAACTACATCAGCATATATTAATATTTCTAACCATCTACTACATTTACTGATTATCATTATTACTATAAACATAGCAAATACTATAAAGTCTAAAGAACTATTAATATTACCATAACTTAACATTCCTACTTTTCTTCTATAATTTACATTAGTATAGTAACAATTAGCCATATACTTAACTATCATTGTTACAATTGCAAATAATATAATCCAAGCAGATACTTTACCAAATGGATATTTAATACTAAATACTATCATTATAATTCCACTAAGTATCATCACTAATCCAAGTATTGTACTAATCACTCTTCTTCCTTTAGTATCTTCCCCTTTTATCATAGCTACTTTAGATACTATTATTAATAATAAATCTAATAAACTACTTGTTAACATAGTATAAGATTTAGTTAATAAACCACCTAATACTTTTAACAATATAACAATAAATAATACTCTATTAACTTTTTTTACTTCCATAATAAACTCCCCTACTTAGCTTCGTACCAATCAGTTCCATAATCATGACTAACTTTAAATGGTACATCTAATTTAACACATGTTTCCATGTTTCTTCTAACTATTTCTTCTAGTATTTCTTTTTCTTCATCAACTACATCGAATATTAATTCATCGTGTACTTGAAGTAACATCTTACTCTTTAATCCTTTTTCTACGATTTCATTAAATATCTTAACCATTGCTATTTTCATTATATCAGCACTAGTTCCTTGAATAGGTGTGTTAAGAGCAATTCTTTCTCCACTTTGTCTAACCATAAAATTCTTGTTTTGTAATTCTTCTATAACTCTCTTACGATTAAATAAAGTCTTAACATATCCCTCTCTATAAGCTTCCATAACTATATTATCCATATAATTCTTAACTCCAGGATATAACTCATAATATTTATCTATAAACTCTTTAGCTTCTTTAGCACTTATCTCTAAGTTTTCACCAAGACCAAATCCAGATATCCCATAAACAATACCAAATATTACTGCTTTAGCAGTCTTTCTTTGTTCCTTGCTTACTTCTTCCATACTTATTCCATATATATCAGCAGCTACTCTTGTATGTATATCTTCATCATTTATAAATGCTTGTTGTAATTCTTTAGAACCAGATACATGAGCAAGTACTCTTAATTCCATTTGTGAATAATCAGCACTTAAGAATTCACTATTAACCGGTAAGAATGCTTTTCTTATCATTCTACCTTCTTCATCTCTAGCAGGTATATTTTGTAAGTTAGGTTCTACTGAACTTAATCTTCCTGTTCTAGTTAAGTTTTGTTTATAAATAGTATGTATCTTACCATCTTCTCTAATATAATTAGATAATCCTTCTAAGTAAGTACTCTTTATCTTAGTTAATCTTCTATATTCTAATATCTTTTCTATTACTGGATGATTACCTACTAACTTTTGTAAAACACTAACATCTGTTTTATATCCTGTCTTAGTTTTCTTAGCACCAGGTAATTCTAACTTTTCAAATAATATAACACCTAATTGTTTAGGACTACTTATATTAAATTCTTCACCTACTAATGAATAAATTTCTTGTTCAATATCACTTATTCTAGTAGACATTTCATCTTCCATATTCTTAAGTATTGAAGCATCTACTCTAACACCATCATATTCCATATTAGCTAATACTGTAATAAGTGGCATTTCTATATCCATAAATAGTTCATACATTTCTTCATTTTTTAGTCTATCTGTATATTCATCTTTAATATCATATATGAATCTAGCTTTAAGAATAATATCTTTCTTATCAAATCCATTCTTTAAACTATTAGAATAGAAATTAACTTCACAACCATTATTATTCATTAAATAAGCAATATCATCTTTAATATTTATATTAAGTAAATAAGCAGCAATCATAATATCAAATAAAGAATTAAGTTCCATGCCTTCTTTTTTAAGTAATACATAATTCTTCTTTTGATCAAACGTATATACATTCTTATTATTAAATACACTAATAACATCTTCTAATATACTATTTGGTATAAAATAATTATTCTTACTATCAGCAACACCTATACCAACTATATTAGCATCATGATAATTTTCAGCATCACACTCAATATATACTGCTACATCATTTTCTAAACTATTTAAATCATCTATTGATTTTACATTAACAAACTTAATATCAGACTCAGCTGGTTTAGAAGCTTCTACATTTTTCTTAATAAATGAATAGAATTCTAAATCTTCATAAATTTTATTTAATGAAACAAAATCAGGTCCCTTATAAATAACATCATCTAAACATACATTTAAAGGAACATCTCTATATATCGTAGCTATCTCTTTACTAATAAATGCATTCTCTTTATCAGCTTCTAATTTTTCTTTCATCTTACCCTTAATTTCATCTATATGTTCATATATATCTTCTATAGTTTCATATTGAGTAAGTAAATTTATTGCAGTCTTATCACCAATACCTTTAACGCCAGGTATATTATCTGACGGATCTCCAGCTAATGCTTTATAATCTATCATTCTTATTGGTTCAAATCCCCAATCTTCTTTAAAGTTCTTTTTATTATATCTAACATAATCTTTTTGTTTTAATAATTTAACTTCAGTCTCATCACTAATTAATTGTAATAAATCTTTATCCGAAGATACTATTAATGCTGCATATTCAGGATCTTCTTCACACATTTTAGCAAATGTACCAATTATATCATCAGCTTCATACGGTTCCATTTCAAAATATTGAATTCCCATAGCATTAAGTATTTCTCTTGCAATTGGCATTTGTTGTTTTAACTCATCAGGAGTT
>JAZOOK010000160.1:0-7224 GCA_045654965.1 Candidatus Coprovivens sp.
ACCAGATTATATGAGTGCTATTACAAGACTTGTACAAACTGAAGGAAGTAAAATGTCTGAGATATTAGAACAAGGTGGTCTTATGATTGGTTGTGCTTTCATAAGTTTAGCTTGTAATATAGTTGTAGGTTATTTTGCTGCTAGAGTAGCTTCTAGTTTTTCTGCTACTTTAAGAAAAAAGATTTTTGAAAAAGTAGAAAATATGGGAATTGCTGAAATAAAAAAATTCTCTACTAGTAGTTTAATTACAAGAACTACTAATGATGTTACACAAGTTGAAATGTTAATTGGTATGGGATTACAAGCAATGGTAAAAGCACCAATAATGGCTGTAAGTGCAATATTCAAGATATTAGATAAAGGATTTGAATGGTCAATATTAGTTGCTTGTTGTGTATCAGTATTATTAACAGTTGTTATAACATTAATGATAATTGTATTACCAAGATTTGAAAAAGTACAAAAATTAATTGATAAGATTAATGGAGTTACAAGAGAAAATCTAACTGGTATTAGAGTTATTAGAGCATTTAATGCTGAAAAGTATCAAACTAATAAATTTAAAGATGTTAATGATGATTTAACTAGTATGCAATTATTTAATCAAAGATGTTTTGCTATTATGAATCCAGTAATGAATTTAGTAATGCATAGTTTAACATTAGGTATTTATATAATCGGGGCTATATTAATTACTAATGCTATGATGGTTGATAAGATTAATTTGTTTAGTAACATGGTAGTATTCTCTAGTTATGGTATGCATGTTATTATGTCATTCTTAATGTTATCTATGATATTTATGATGGTACCTAGAGCACAAATTTCTGCTAATCGTATTAATGAAGTATTAGATGAAGAGATAAGTGTTGTACAAGGTAAGTTTAAAGGTAATACTGAAGAAGTAGGTACTGTTGAATTTAGAAATGTATCATTTAAATATCCTGATGCTGATGAATATGTATTAAAAGATATTTCATTTAAAGTTAATAAGGGAGAAACTATTGCATTTATAGGTTCTACTGGTAGTGGTAAGTCTACATTAATTAACTTAGTACCAAGATTTTATGATGCAACTGAAGGTGAAGTATTAGTAGATGGTGTTAATGTAAAAGAATATACTACTGAATCTTTAAATAATAAATTAGGTTATGTACCTCAAAAGGCAGTAATGTTTACTGGTACAGTAGAAGATAATGTTAGTTATGGAGATAATGGTAAAGGAAATATATCTTTAGATAAAGTTAAGGAAGCTGTTAAAGTAGCTCAAGGTAAAGACTTTGTTGAAAAGATGGAAGGAGATTACCAAGCTCATATTGCTAGAGGTGGTACTAACGTATCTGGTGGTCAAAAGCAAAGATTAGCCATTGCTAGAGCTATTGCTAGAGATCCAGAAATATATATATTTGATGATTCTTTCTCAGCGTTAGATTATAAGACTGATGCTACATTAAGAAAAGAATTAAAGAAATATACTAAAGATGCTACTAGTATGATAGTTGCTCAAAGAATTGGTACTATTATACATGCAGATAAAATAGTTGTATTAGATGAAGGAGAATGTGTTGGAATAGGAACTCATAAAGAGTTACTTAAGACATGTGAAGTTTATAAGGAGATTGCTTTATCACAACTTTCAGAGGAGGAATTAAAAGATGCCTAGACCTGGAGGAAGAGGACCTGGAGGACCCAATTTTGAGAAATCAAAAGACTTTAAAGGTTCAATGATAAGATTAATTAAAAATTTAAAACCATGGAAATATATTATGGGTATGGCTTTAGCGCTTGCTATGATAAGTGCAATCCTTGCTTTAGTTGCTCCTAATAAATTATCTAAGTTTGCTGATTTAATAGGAGAAGGATTAGTACCTAATACTGAAGTATTACAAGAGATTGGTACTGAAATGAGTAAGAATCAAATACCACAAGATATAGTAATTGATGGTGTTACTATTACAGTAGAAGATCAAATGGAAATGGTGAAGTTATCTTCACAAATGGGAGAAGAAATTGATCCTGATAAAGCATTAGCTTTAATTGATGAATTACCTGAATCTGTTTATAGTTTAGTTAAACCTAAAATGGATTTGGAAGCTATTAAAGATTTAGCTATATTTATGGGAATATTATATTTAGTAGGTGCTTTATTTAACTTTATTCAAAGTTTTTCACTTACTACAGTTTCAAATAGATTTGCTAATAAATTAAGAGATAGTATTAGTAAGAAGATTAATAGATTACCTCTTAAATATTTTGATAGTCATGAAACTGGAGATATATTATCTAGAGTAACTAATGATGTTGATACTGTTTCATTTAACTTAAATAATAGTTTAGCAACTATAGTAACTAGTGTTACATTATTCTTAGGTTCATTATTTATGATGTTTATAACTAGTTGGATATTAGCTATTACTGCAGTATTATCTTGTATTGTAGGATTAGCATTAATGTTCTTAATACTTAGTAAGTCACAAAAGTATTTTATTGCTAGACAAGAAGCATTAGGTGATATGAATGGATATATTGAAGAAATGTATTCTGGTCATAATGTAGTAAAAGCTTATAATGGAACTAAGGATGCTTTTAAAGAGTTTAAGAAACTTAATGATAAAATGTATGAAACTAATAGAAAGAGTCAATTCTTATCTGGTATGATGCATCCTATTATGGGATTTACTGGTAACTTAGGTTATGTTGCTGTTTGTATAGTTGGTGCATTACTTACAATGAATGATGTAATATCATTTGGTGTTATAGTAGCATTTATGATTTATGTAAGAATGTTTAGTAATCCATTAAATCAAATAGCACAAGCTATGAGTAGTTTACAATCTACTGCAGCTGCATCAGAAAGAGTATTTGAATTCTTAGATGAAAAAGAAATGGCTGATCAAAAAGAAATTTCTAAGAGATTAAATAAATCTACAGTAAAAGGTGAAATTGCATTTAAGAATGTTAAATTTGGTTATGATCCTGGTAAGACAATAATTAAAGACTTTAGTGTAAGTGTTAAACCTGGTCAAAAGATTGCTATAGTAGGACCTACTGGAGCTGGTAAGACTACAATGGTTAACTTACTTATGAAGTTCTATGAAATTAATAATGGTCAAATAATTATAGATGGAGTATCTACTGGTGAATTAACTAGAGAGAATGTTCATGAATTATTTATTATGGTATTACAAGATACATGGTTATTTGATGGAACTATAAGAGATAATATTAAGTTTAATAAAAAAGATGTATCTGATAGAGAAATATGGGATGCACTTAAAACAGTAGGTGTTCATCACTTTGTTAAAACATTACCTGGTGGACTTGATTATACAATTGGTGATAATGATACTATTAGTCAAGGACAAAAACAATTACTTACTATTGCTAGAGGTATGATAGAAGATGCACCATTCTTAATATTAGATGAAGCTACAAGTAACGTTGATACAAGAACTGAAGAATTAGTTCAAAAAGCTATGGATAAATTAACTGAGGGAAGAACATCTTTCATAATTGCACATAGATTATCAACAATAAAAAATGCTGATTTAATACTTGTTATGAGTGAAGGTAATATTATTGAACAAGGAAGTCATGAAGAGTTAATGAAACAACATGGTTTCTATGAAAATTTATATAATAGCCAATTTGAAAAGACAATTTAGATTGTCTTTTTTTATGATATAATTATTTAAGAATAGGTGATAGTATGTTAGATAAGTTAAGACGTCAATATTTTGAAACAGTATTAGTTGTAACTACTGATGAAGAATTATATTCTGTATTACCTAATAGATCTTTTTCTAATTTTAATGAATTAATGAAAGGAATTATTAATTTATTAGTTAGAGAGATTAGGTCTAATATGTCATTATTATCTCGAGAAAAAGATGAAGATATGATTATTCTATATAAAGAAGAAATTGAATTGTTACAAAGAAAATTAAGTATATGTGAAAAGTTATTACAAGATTCTTATGTTATTGAAGATGATAAAAGTGAAATGATTGACGAATCTAAAAATACTACTATAATATTTGGTGTTAGCCCGGCTGGTAATGTATCTTTCTTAAGTGATTTGAAGAGAGATGTAGATGAACATTATTATCCTGCTGTATTAGAATTATTGAATTCAATGCGAGATGGGACAGCAGCAAATAATCCTGAAACAATAAAGAGATTTACGGGAGCTAATACTAAGTTACAGGGAATATATGAAGCTAAAACATATCAATTAAGAATTATATTTCAACCTATTGGTGATGTAATGTATGTAGATATGGTTAGAGTAAAAAAAGATGATAGATCTTTAAGAGACTCAAATGAACCTATAAAAAGAATCAATTTATTAAATAAAGATTTTGAAAGAGTAAAACGAATTATTAAAAGCGGTCAAGGAATTGAAGAATTAATAATACGTAATGAAGAGGTTTATCAAGAAATAGTAGAATTTATTGAAACTAAATCAAAGAAGGATGGTAAGAATAATGCTTAGTAAATATATAAAATCATTAAAAGAAATTAGAAAAAGAGCAGTTTCTGCAAAAACATTAAATTCATATGTTGCAGCATTATCAGATATATTTATAAGTGATATGCAATTATTTACTAAGACATGTGAAGATTTTGGTATTACGGAAGATGAATTATTGGAAATGTTAAATAATCCTTCTATTAGTAATATTACTTTATTTGATGAGATATTACATGCTAATGTTTCTAATATAAAAAATGGTGAAGAAAGATTTGGAAAAATAAGTCGTTAATAACGACTTTTTAATTTTTTTAAAATATCTTAACTACTTGCAAAATATGTGTTATAATGATTTTGAATAAAATAGGTGGTGTGGCTATGGATAAGGGTAACAATACTAAATTTGTTGTTGGCGATGAAATTACTATTATTAGTAGTGGTAGCCACGGAACTATCAAAAAAGTAGTATCTTACTTTGGTGAAGGACAAAACTTATATTTAGTAGATGTATTAGGAATTGAAAAAATGTGTATAGAGTCTAACTTAGAATTCTATCGTAAGAAAAATACAGTTATAAATATAGATATGCATGAAGTAAGTGTTGCATTAATGATAGAAGATCGTATTAATGAAATAATAGATAAATTAGAATTAAAGAAAACAAAAGAAGATAAAGATCAATTACTGAATGCAGCTAAGTTACAAACGTATCTTACTGTATCTGAAGATTATAGTGATAATTATGTTAGTATAGGTAATAACATGGTAAGACATAATTTATACCATGGATTAATTAATGGTGTCAGTGATCCTTTAGTTAATGCTTGTATATTTAGTGAAGTACTTAAAAAAGTTGGGATGGATGCAAAGTGTGTTACTTTAAAATTACAAGATGCATCTTTTTATGTAGCTAACTTAGTATTAATTGGAAATTATTATTATTTCTTTGACTTAACATTAGAAAGAGAAATATTTAAAGATAATGGAAAAGATACAAAAGATTTCATACTATGTTGTGCTGCATTAGGTAGAAATAGTTATACTCAATTTTTTAAACCTTTATGTTTAATAGACTTTGATAATAAAATGGCTCCGAATGAGTTACCAAAAAATATTTCAAATGAAGATATAGATATAGATTTATTAAATAAGTTATTAAATATGGAGTATAAGTATGAGTGATAAGATAGTAACTGATTTATTTAGTAAAAAAGTATTATTAGTAATGAATGAGCTGTTAGATGATTTTATATTATCTGATAGTGATGAAGATGAAATATATGAAGAATTAAAATATATAAATGAATCTATTAGAACTGGATTATATTTATTATCTATAGAAAAAGGTTTTATTTATTTATCTCGTAGAATAAATGATGTTAATGAGAAAATAAATTTAGAAAGAACAAAACAATTTATTGAAGCTGTAGATAATAAAGAAGTAGATAAATATTTAGTTTCTTTAGGTAAAGCAGATAAGATTGCTTTATTAAATCATTTAGGTATTAATGTATCTTTAAGTGATAGAAAGAAATTATCTAAAAAAGAATTAAAATATTATACTTTAATAAGTGAATCTATTAAGAGTGATCAGGCTGATGATAATAGAGATGGTATAGATGCATTTATAAAATATAGAAAAGATAAAGCTTAATTATTTAAGCTTTTTTTATGTTATAATTTTTATGGTGATACTATGGGGAAATTAAAGAATAAAATTATTAATTTGTTTTTTGAAGATAGTGAAGATGAAATAGAAGTTGTTGAATCTGCTAAAGTTATAAAAAGAAGAAAGATATTAGCCGCTTCAATAGTATTAAATTTAATATTAAATATATTATTTGTTTCATTTGTTTGTTATAGTGGAGAAACTAGTAATATATGTTTTCTTATGTTTGTTTTTTCAGTAACATGGACTGTGATATCTTTAGTTAGTTCATATAGATTATATGGTAAAGGTAGTAGTTTATTATTTTATATTAATTTAATAATAATATTATTTATATCTAAGTTATGGTTTATATATTTATAGGGGAGTATTTATGAGTAATTTATTAAGTAAAATAAAAGAAACAAGTAAGTTTGTTAGTGATAATTCTAAGTATGTAAAAATTAATTATGAAAAGATTGATGAAATAATTGATAGTGGAAGTTTTGATGATACTAGATATTGGTTAGATACTAATCCATTTAGTATTTTAGATATGAGTTATAGAGATATAGTTAATTTTTTATTGTTATATCATACGATAGGAGACTTTTGTTTTTGGGGAGATCCTAAATGGGAGATAGAAACTGAAATAGGTAAATTAGATGGTTCATTTGCTATTATGTATCTTTTAATTAATAGATTTAAAAGTAATCAAGATATGAATATGAGTTATGAAGAGTTTGCTGATTTATTAAAAGGTAATGTAGAGATACCTTTACTTAAAGAAAGATATAATTGTTTATTAGAAATGAATAATTATTTAGATGGTATTGGTAAAGACTTTTATGATGAAATTAAAGATATGAAAGTAGATATTGAATTACTTGATTATGTTGTTAATACTTTTAGTTATTTTAAAGATGAAAGTATATATAGTGGAGAGAATGTATATTTTTATAAGAGAGCACAATTATTAGTATCTGATATTTTACATGTAAGAAATATGTTAGAACATATTGATGTTACTTATAGTAATTTAATGTGATGTGCAGATTATAAAATACCACAAGTTATGAATTCATTAGGTATGTTAAATTAT
>JAZOOK010000161.1:0-3351 GCA_045654965.1 Candidatus Coprovivens sp.
CTATACAAATAATAGTAAAATAGAATTAGAAATATTCATAGTAGCTGAAGAACAAATAAGTACTATATCAAAGTAGGAGGTTATGTATATGAAACAATTAGTACCAGTATATGATACATTACAAGTAACATTATCTAATACATGGCCCATGCTTACTTTATTTATAGCTATAGTAGTAATAATAAGAATATCTAGAAAAATAATAAATAAAGAAAAATTTATATTTTATAAAGAACTATATAACCTATTATTTATAATATATTTACTATTATTATATTATCTATTACTAAGTACAGAAAATGCATCTAGTGGTCTAAACATAACTCCATTCAAAGAAATAACTAGATATCCATTATTTTCTACTCAGTTCTTATATAACGTAATAGGTAATATAGCATTATTCTTACCATTCGGTTTCTTTATATCAGACTTCATTAAAGCTAAAAAAACATATCAAATATTAATTATATCTACTTTAATAAGTTTGACAGCAGAACTAATTCAGTTTAAAATAGGACGTGCATTTGATATAGATGACATTATATTAAATGTCATCGGAGCAATACTAGGTTTCATTTGTTACAAAGGATTAAGATGTATCAAAAGAAAACTACCTAGTATATTAAAAAATAATATATTCTATAACTTACTAGCTATAATAGTATTAATTGTTATGATACTATTATTCGGTAATATATGGGGGCTTATATAATGAATAATAATTATGAAATAACAGACAATGGATTATATGAAAATTATGATTATCTATATGATGTATTAGATGCAGCATTAAAACATGAAAATGTTTCTAATGCCATCTTTTCAGTAGTTTTTATGAATGACGAAGAAATTCATGAAATGAATAGAGATTATAGAGGAGTAGATAGAGTAACTGATGTTATATCTTTTGCATTTGAAGATAATAATGATTTATTATATAATGATATACGAATGCTTGGTGATATTTTCATTTGTATTCCACAAATGAAAAGACAAGCAGAAGAGTATGGTCATAGCGAAAAAAGAGAACTAGCATTCCTAGCAGTACATGGAATCTTACATTTACTAGGATATGATCATATGAACGAAAAAGACGAAAAAGTCATGTTTGAATTACAGGAGTTGATTTTAGATGGCCAAAATATCAAGAGATGATATTAAAAAACGTGGTATAAAAAGATTTATTAAAAGTTTTGGATATTCAATAGAAGGATTAAAATACGCATACAAATATGAACAAAGTATGTTAATCCATGTTATAGCAACAATATGTGTAATATGTGCTAACGTATTCTTCCAAGTAAGCGGAATAGAATGGTTAATTACATTATTAGCAATAGGAATGGTTCTATCAGCAGAATTAATAAACTCTGCAATAGAAGCAGTAGTAGACTTAGTTACATTAGAAGAACATCCATTAGCAAAAATAGCTAAAGACTGTTCAAGTGCAGCTACATTTGTACTTGCTTGTATGGCAGCAATAATTGGTATAGTAGTATACGTACCATATATACTAGGAGTATTAGGATTATAATGAGATCAGGATTTGTAAGTTTAATAGGAAGACCTAATGTAGGTAAATCTACATTATTAAATACACTAATTAACCAAAAAATAGCTATAACAAGTAATAAACCACAAACAACAAGAAATATCATTCAAGGTATATATAACGAAGATGGATATCAAATAGTATTTGTAGATACACCAGGTATCCATAAACCATTAAATAAATTAGGTAAAGTACTAAATAAAGAAGCACAATCTCTAACTAAAGACGTAGACTTAGTACTATTCGTAGTAGATGCTAAAGAAGGACTAGGTACTGGAGATAAAAAAATCATAGCATCTCTTAGCGAATCAAACGCTAAGGTAATATTAGTACTTAACAAAGTAGACAAAATGACAGAAAACGAAGTAATAAAAGCAATTACTGACTACAAAGATTTATATGACTTTGCCGAAATAGTACCAATAAGTGCTCTAAATAGAGGCAACGTAGATAGACTTCTATCAGTAATCAAAAATTACTTAACTGATGATATGAGATACTTTGACGATGACATGATTACAACAAGTACACTAAGTTTCTTAGTAAGTGAATTCGTACGTGAAAAAATCTTCCGTATGACAGATGAAGAAATACCTCATAGTATTACATGCATAACATCTAAATACGAAGATAAAAGTAAAATCGCTAATATAACAGTTGATATCATCGTAGATAGAGATTCTCTAAAGAAAATAATAATTGGAAAACAAGGTTCTTTACTTAAAGCTGTAGGAATCGAAGCTAGAAAAGATATAGAAAACCTAATAGGTAAAAAAGTATACTTAGAGCTATACGTTAAAACTATTAAAAACTGGCGTGATAAAGAAAAGTATTTAAACGAATTAGGTTTCAATGAAAAAGATTATATAAGTTAATGAATAAAAACAAAAAAAAGAACCCATTATATATTTAGAAAGGATGGGTTCTTTTTATGAATAAAAAAGAAGCATGGGATTTATTCAAACAAACAGGTAAAATAGAATACTATTTAAAATATAAAGGTAAGTAAGTGGTAATATGATAAGTAAATTAGAAGGTATAATAATAACAGAAACTCCATATGGAGATAACTCAAAGATAATTAATGTTCTTACAAAAGAAAAAGGTATGATAGGTATAATGTGTAGTAATGTAAAAAGCATCAAAAACCCACTACGTACTAAAACCTTAAAATTTACTTATGGATACTTTCATATAAACTACAACGAAAACAAATTATCTAAACTAGTAGATGTCGATATAATAGACAATCTAACTAACATAAGAAATGATATAACTCTAATAAGTTATATGTCATATATAACTGATCTAACATACCAAGTACTAAAACAAAATAACGAACCAGACATATATAATATGTTTATTAGTACAGTACTAAAATTAAATGAAAATAAAAATCCTCTAATATTAACTAATATATTAGAACTAAAATATCTAGATTACCTAGGAGTAGGACTAAACCTAGATTGTTGCGTAAAATGTGGTAACAAAACAAATATAGTAACACTAGATCCAGATGAAGGCGGATATATATGCCAACATTGTTACACTAACGAAAAAATATTAGATCCTAAATCAATAAAACTAATAAGAATGTATTATTTAGTAGATATAAATCCCATAAGTGACTTAACTATAAAAACATTTATCGCAAATGAAATAAATTACTTTTTAGACAAATACTATGATAGATATACTGGTCTATATCTAAAAAGTAAAGACATCTTAAAAAAAATAAATAACTTAAGCAATTAAGTTGTTTTTTTCCTAAACAAACACACCAAAATTTGATAAAAACT
>JAZOOK010000162.1:0-16304 GCA_045654965.1 Candidatus Coprovivens sp.
ATTTATTATTGCTATAATATCTTTTATTTCTTTATCTTGATTTTCATTATAGTAGGAAATGTATTGTTCTAGATGATTATCAATATAATATTGTTCTTTAATTAAATTTATTACTGGAGTTTTATTTATTTTATTTTCTACTAAGTAATTTATATTTTTTTCTGATGATTTTGATATTATAATTTGTATTTCTTCTGAAGAATAGTGTAGTTCTTCTAATTTACGACTTTGTTCATTATAACTTTCGTTGAAAGTAGGTATGAAAAAGTTATAATTATTATTCTGATAATTTTTAAATATTGTTATAGTGGTATAACTTACAATTATAACTAAAAATATAGATAGTATAAGTTTTATTTTTTGTTTGAGTATTAGTTTCTTTTTCATAGATATTATCACCTTAAGAATATTTTACCATAATATTTTTTGTATAGTTAAAATATGTTATTATATATATGGTGATTGCTATGGTAGAAGTAGAAGATTTTAGCAGAAAAGAATTATTTAATCATTATAATAATATGGATAATCCATTTATAATTATGACTGTTCCAATAGATGTTACTAATATAGTTGAATATTGTAAGGTACATAAAAATTTTTATGCGACAATGGGATTTGTTATAGGTAAAGCGATTAATCATGTTGATGCATTTAAGTATAGATATAAAGATGGTAAATTTTATTATACTAATAGGATTAGTCCTAATTTTACTGAGAGAGTTGATGGTAGTTTAGGATTCTTTGAATGTGATAGCTTAGAATATAATGATTTTATTAATGAGTTTTTAGATGAGAAGAGTAAATTAGGAAAGTATTTTGATGATAAAGAAGAAAGAATAGATGTTGTTTGGTTATCTTGTTTTCCGTGGGCTTCTTTTAGTAGTTTGGTATCTCCTCATGATAAGAGTATTACTATTCCTCAATTAATATGGGATAAGTATGTATTAAAAGATGGAAGATATATGTGTAATCTAATGATAATGGTACATCATGGTTTTGCTGATGGATATGATGTAGGTATGTTAATAGATAAGATTAATTATTATATTGATGAATTTAAATAAAAAAAGTGATTATTTAATCACTTTTTTTAGTCTTCTTTAGAAGATTCTCTTACTTCCATTATTACTGGTAATACTATAGGTCTTCTACCTGTAAGATTACTTATGAATGGATGTAATTCTAATATAATTTGATTTTTTAAATCAGTATAGCTATATGCATTTTCATTTAAGAATTTAGTAACTATTTCTGTAGTTTTATTTTCTATTTGAGCAATTAGTTCTGCGTTTTCATTTACTAGAACAAATCCTCTTGTAGTTATGTTTGGTTTAATAAGTAGTTTTCTTGTTAGTGGGTTGATGTTTAAGATAGTTATTAAAATACCGTCTCTAGACATTAACTTACGATCTTTGATTACTACTGAACCAACTTCTCCGATACGAGAGCCGTCTACATAGATATCTCCAGCTTGTACGTCTGGTCCACGATGAATACCATTGTCATCTAAGATTAGTGAATTACCATTTTCCATTATGAAGATGTTTTCTCTTTTTACGTCACAGTCAACTGCTAATTCAGCATGTTCTTTTAACATTCTATATTCACCATGCATTGGCATAAAGTATTCTGGTTTAATAAGTCTTAACATTAATTTTAATTCATCTTGTTTAGCATGTCCTGATGTATGGATATCACTAAATTCTGAATTAGTTATAACTCTAACGCCTTTTAAGTATAATTTATTAATGATTCTGTTAATACCTGCAGCATTACCAGGAATAGGGTTAGAAGAGAATACTACTAAGTCATCTGGCATTAATGATATTTGTTTATGAGTACCATTTGCTATTCTAGATAAAGCAGCTAGTGGTTCTCCTTGTGAACCAGTACATAGAATACATATTTCATTTTTCTTTAAACTTTTTGCAGCATTACTATCAATGAATATTGATTTATCTTTGATTAGACCAGTTTCTATTGCAAGATTTGTAGTTGTTTCCATACTACGACCAAATACTATAATCTTACGATTATTTTTACGACATGTTTCTACGATGTGTTTAACACGATATATATTAGATGCAAATGTTGCTATAATAATACGTCCATTATATCCATTAACGATGTCTGATAGAGCTTCATCAACTGTATTTTCTGATTTAGAGAATCCTTCTGATAAAGCATTTGTACTATCACTTAATAATAGTTTTACACCATCAGAACCAACTCTTGCCATCTTATGTAAGTCAGCCATTGGACCAATTGGTGTTAAATCGAATTTAAAGTCTCCTGTTGATACTATAGTACCATTTGGAGTATGAAGAACTATACCAAAACTATCTGGGATAGAGTGAGTAGTAGCAATAAATTCTATATCAAAATATTTTGTTTTTATATTAGTATCACCATTGATTACTTCTAAGTTATTATAACCAATGTTACGATCTTCTAATTTATTTTTGATTAAGTCTATTGATGTTTGAGCACCATATATTACTGGAATATTAACACTTTGTAATAGGAATGAAATACCACCAATATGATCTTCATGTCCGTGAGTAATTAATAAACCTTTTATCTTACTTTCATTTTGTTTTAGGTAAGTTACATCTTGAATAACATAGTCAACACCAAGTAGGTCACTTTCAGGGAAAATAACACCAGCATCGATTATGAATATTTCATCTTTATGAGTAAAAACATACATATTTTTACCGACTTCACCTAAGCCTCCTAAAGCAATGACAGAAGTAAAACTGTCTTTATTATTCATAAAAAAATCTTTCCTTTCAATATTTATAATAATTTCAATAAATTCAATTAATAAAAATAAAAAGTATAGTTCTTCGCTACAAGTAATTATATATCAAATAATAGAAAAAGTCTAGGTATATGTTATAATTATATTAGTGGAAGTGTTAAGTATGAAACTAGTATATAAAGGGAAATATAATGGTATAGTTGAAGAGTTTGAATCTTCAAAAAATATTAAGAATGCTGTTAAATATAAGGAAGCTGATACTTTAGAACAAATGGCTAAGATAATAACTATTCCAGCTAATATTTTACAGTTTATTTTATTATTTATAGTTTTTTTGATAGTAGGTTTAGATAAATTTGAACATACTATATTTGTGATGATTATTGCTTTTATTGTTTCTTTATTTACTATGATACCTCATGAGTTGTTACATGGTATTTGTTATAAAAAAGATGTTTATTTTTACACTAATTTGAAACAATTAATGTTGTTTATAGTAGGGGAAGATCATTTAAGTAAATGGAAGTTTATTTTTATGTGTTTATTACCTAATATAGTGTTTGGATTTATACCATTTATAATATTTTTAATAAATACAGAATTAGTGGTTTTTGGTATGTTGGGTGCTATGTGTATAAGTTATGGTATGGGAGATTATTATAATGTTTGGAATACGATAAGACAAGTTCCTAAGAATGGTTTAGTATTTGCTAAAGGACATAATTCTTATTGGTATGTACCTAAAGTTAAGTAGGTGATTTTGTGTTAGTTTGTTTATTATTAAATGTTGTACTTATAGTTAGTGAATTATATGTTTTAAGTAGGTTAAAGAATAAGAAAGATATATTTAAATATTATACTTATTTACAAAGTTTTATATGTCTTATTGTAAGTATTATATTTTGTATATTTGTAGTTGGTAATATGTTATTTAATTTAGTAATACCTGAATATGTAAGAGGATTAAGATATGTAGTTAGTACTAGTTTATTGTTTACTATGTTAATTTATGTATTATTATTATCTGGTAATAAAAATAATTTAATAAGTAATAAAGATTTTAAAGTGATTAGTGGTAAGAAAGCTAATAGGATATTACATTACATATGTCCATTAATATCTTTAGTTAGTTTTATTGTTTTTGAAAGAAGCATTGTAGTTTCTAATGGTATTTGGACAATGTTGGTAGCTATTCCTTCTTGTTTATATTGGATTATTTATTTAATATTAAGTAGTTTAAAGTTATGGAAAGAACCTTATGAATTTAGTAAAAGTAAAAATAAAATATATGATATTTTGTTGTTTATAGGTATTCCAATTTCTTTCATATTAATATCTTTTGTATTATGGAATATAAGGTGATTTTATGAAGAAAATTATAATAATTATTATGTTTTTATTATTGACTGGTTGTAGTTTAAATAAAGAAGTAATAGATGATAATGAACTGGAAATAAATGAAGAAATAGAAAAAGAACCTGAAGTAGAAGTCAATACTGGATATATTATTGATACTATAGAGATAAAAGATATTGATGGTAAAAAAGTTAATTATGAATTTATTTATAATACAGAAAAATATAATGCTATGTTTGTTAATGATACTTGGAAAATATATGATTCTTATAAAATAACAAATAGTAATGATATTAAGAAAATCTGTGAAGCGTTGATAGAAATACATAAGGTACCTAGTAAAGATTATAAGTCTTATAGAAATGCTGAAGATATGGCTTATGAGTGGTTACAACATAATTTAGCTTATACTATATTGCCGGATGGAAATAGTTTTAGAAATAGCGCAAAAGATGTTGATTTAGATCCTAAAGATCAAGGTAAGAGTTTGGTAGAAATATATGAAGATAGAACAGGACAAAAGTTAGATTTAAGTACGTTATTTAAATAGGAGTGTTTATGAAAAAAGTTTTAAAAATTATTGGAATAGTTATTTTATCTATTATAGGTATTTATACTTTATTTGTTGTTGAAGAAAGTGTTAGAATGGCTAATGATGTTGAAGCAACACCGTTGATAGTTTTAGTTAAAAGTGATGTTAATAAGAGTGTTGAAAATGAAATTGTTTATTATAGTTTGGGTTTTAAATTAATTAATAAATATGGTGTTGATGCTACTATGTTAGGTCAAGAATTTTGGTTATTTGATACATTTATGTTATGGGGATGGATTAGTTAATATCAACTTATAGTTCGTGTTATAGTTTAGTGAATTATTATATTATTAAACTATGAAGGGAGATTACTATATGGATCAAATTAGGATTGGTAAGTTTATTCAAGATAGAAGAAAATATAAGAAGATTACTCAAAGTAAACTTGCGGAGAAATTAAATGTGACTGATAGAGCAATTTCAAAATGGGAGAATGGTAATTGTTTACCTGATGCTAATAATATACAAGAGTTATGTAAGATACTTGATATTACTATTAATGATCTATTTAGTGGTGAAATAGTTGATATGAAAGATAATGAAAAAGTATTAGAAAAGAATTTATTAGATGTAGTTAGACAAAAGGAAGAATCTGATAAAAGATTATTAGCAATGGAAATTGTAATAGGTGTATTGATAAGTGCAATCTTTTTTACATTAATCTTTATTGCTTCATTTGTAGAAATGAAAGATTGGTTAATAATACTTCTTATTATAATAGGTTTTATATCATTTATAATTATGATTCCGTTTGCAATAAGAATCGAACAAAAAGCAGGATATTACGAGTGTCAAAAATGCCGTAATAAATATGTTCCATCATATTCAAGTGTTTTATGGGCTATGCATATAAATAGAACTAGATATATGAAATGTCCTGAATGTAATAAGTGGTCTTGGCAAAGGAAAGTTATATCAAAAGGTGATAATAAAGAATAGTTTTTTAAACTATTTTTTTATTGAGTTTTTATATCTAAATAAGATCTACTATTTATAGAATTGGAGATGGTATTATGCATTTTGAGGGAGTTATAATAGGTATTTCAACTTTTTTAATTATTGGATTATTTCATCCTATTGTTATTAAAACTGAGTATTATTTTACAAAAAATGTGTGGCCAATATTTGCAATAGTTGGAGTTATATTTATGTTATTATCTCTTTTTACAGAGAATACAACTATTAGTATATTGTTGGCAGTATTTGGTTCTTGTTCTTTTTGGAGTATAAAAGAATTATATGAACAAGAGGAAAGGGTTGAAAAAGGATGGTTTCCTGCTAATCCAAATAGAAAAAATAAAACTAAAAAAAGAAAGAGTGGTAAATAATGAAGTGGGGAGAATCAAGTTTTGATATAGCTTATTTATTCATAGCTATTATATTAGGTATTATGATGATATCTAAGAGTAAAAAGAAATTAGGTAAGATGATGGGGATTACTACATTAGTTTTAGGATGTGGAGATGCTTTTCATTTAGTTCCTAGAGTATTAAATTATTTTGTTGATTATGACTTTACTATGTATTTAGGTTTAGGAAAGTTAGTTACATCTATTACTATGACTGTATTTTATATATTTATGTATTATATTTATTTAGAAAATTATAAAGTTAAAGAAAATAAAATAGTTACTTATAGTGTATGGGGATTATCTGTGGTTAGAGTTGCTTTATGTTTATTCCCTCAAAATAATTGGATAACTGATAGTAGTCCATTATTTTGGGATATATTAAGAAATATACCATTTACTATATTGGGTGGATTAATAGTAGTACTTTATTTTAAAGAAAGAAATAAGGATAAAGTATTTAAATATATTTATTTATTAGTAACATTATCGTTTTTATTTTATATACCAGTTGTAGTAGGAGCAGGTTCTATACCTATGTTAGGTATGTTAATGTTACCTAAAACTGTTTGTTACGTGTTAATAATGTTTGTATTTAATAAGAAATTAAAGAAATTATAGGATATTTTGGTTGACAAGATGTCCTTTTTTTATGGAAATATAGGGGAAGTTAGGGTATACTAATTATGGTGATTAAAAATGGGATTATTTGATAAATTAAAAAGTTTAATTAGTAAAAAAGAAAAAGTAAAAGAAGAAGTAAAAAAGGAATATAATGTTGAGGAAGTTTCAGAAATATCTGAAGATATGATTGAAGAAACAGAAGAACATCATTGTTGTGGACATTGCCATGATGAAGAAGAACATGAATGTCATTGTGGTGATGATTGCCAATGTGGTGATGAAGACGAAGGATGTTCTTGCGGATGTGGTTGTGGAAGTGACTGCGATTGCGGATGTCAAGAAACTGGAGAATGTCATTGTCATGATGAAGATGAAGAAGCAGAAGAAGAAGAAGAAGATGATGATGATGATGAGTATGTAGAAGACGAAGAGTCTGATGAAGAAGATGAAGAGTGGGCTGAATTTGTTAAAGCTCATCAAAAAGTAAAAGAAGCTCAAGATATCGAAACATATGATAAAGGACTTGAAAAAACAAGAAAAGAATTTGTATCTAAATTATCTATGTTAGGTGTTAAATATACTAAAGTAGATGAAGATTATTTTGAAGAATTAGAAGAAATACTTATTAATGCAGATGTAGGTGTTAATACTGTTATGAACTTTATTGATCAATTAAGAGATAGAGTTAAGAAAGAAAAGATAACTGATACTGAATATTTAAATGAAGTTATAGTTGATGAATTATTTATCATATATGTAGATAATGAATCTTTGTCTGATAAAATTAATATGGCTGAAGATGGACCAACTGTAATATTAATGGTTGGAGTTAATGGTGTTGGTAAAACAACTACTATAGCTAAATTAGCTCATAAATATATTAATGAAGGTAAAAAAGTAATGATGATTGCTGGAGATACATTTAGAGCTGGTGCTGTTAAACAACTAGAAGAATGGGCTGAAAGAACTGGTTCTACATTCTATGGTAAAGAAAATACTGATCCAGCAGGTGTTATATTTGATGGACTTGTTAAAGCAAAAGAAGATGAAGTAGATATAGTACTTATAGATACTGCTGGTAGATTACAAAATAAAGTTAACTTAATGAAAGAATTAGAAAAAGTTAATAAAGTAATAGGAAAACATGTACCAAATGCACCTCATGAAACACTACTTGTTATTGATGCTACTACTGGTCAAAATGGAATTAGTCAAGCTAAAGCATTTAAAGAAATTACTGATATAACTGGTATAGTATTAACTAAATTAGATGGAACTGCTAAAGGTGGTATTGTACTTGCAATAAAAGAAGAAGTTAAAATACCTGTTAAGTTTATTGGTCTTGGAGAAAAAATGACTGATTTAAAAACATTCGATATTGAAAATTATATATATGGTTTATTTAAGGATATGATGTAATGGAAGAATTTGTTTATTATAATAATTTATTTGATGTGTATGGTTCTTTATTAACAGAAAAAGAACAAATTACTTTTAAAGATTATTATCAAGAAGATTTATCTTTATCTGAAATAGCTAATGAAAATAATGTTAGTAGAGCGGCTGTTCAAAAAACAATAAAGACTGTTTTAGATAAATTGAAATATTATGAAGATATGTTACATGTATATGATAAGAATGTTAAATTAAGAGATTTACTTAATGAAAATGATATTAATGTAATTAAAAATAATATAGAAAAGATACTAGGAGAGTAGTATCTTTTTTAATGTTTACATTGTGTATTTTTTACACTTTAAATATGAACGAATGTATGGTATTATAAAGATGTAAGGTAGGTAGGGATATATGAAAGGTAAGATAATTGTTGTTGAAGGAACAGATTGTTCTGGTAAAGAAACACAAACAAGTTTATTAGTACAAAGATTACGTAGAGAAGGAAGAAAAATTGAAAGATTAAGTTTTCCTGATTATGACACACCAACTGGTAAAATAGTTGGAGGAGCTTATTTAGGAAAAGAACATATTGGAGAAGGAATATTTCCTGAAGGAGCCGCTAATGTAGATCCTAAGGTTGCTGCGTTATACTATGCTGCTGATAGAAGATATAATAGAGAAAAAATATTAAAACTACTTGATGAAGGAATAGATGTTGTACTTGATAGATATGTTGAAAGTAATATGGGACATCAAGGTGGTAAATTATTTGATAAAGAAGATAGATTAAAATTATATGAAGATTTAGAAAACTTAGAATATAGTTTTTTGGAATTACCAAGACCAGATTTAATATTATTTTTATATGTTCCTTATAAGAAAGTAGTTGAATTAAAGAGTGGTAGAAGAGAATCTTCTGATCAGCATGAATCTAGTCCTATACATATTAGAAATGCTGAAATTGCTTACCTAGAACTTGCTGAATTACATGATTATAAAAAAATTGATTGTGTAGATAAAAAAGGAAAGTTAAGAGATATTCTTGAAATACAAGAAGATATATATAAAGAAGTTGCCAAAGAATTGGGGATTTAGTGCTTAAAAGATAGAATAATCTATCTTTTTTTGTTATACTAGTACGTAGGTGATAAAAATGTTTGAATATATGGGAGATAGATTATCAAATGCTATAAAAAATATTCGTGGTATGGGTAGAATTACTGAAGAGAATATTAGTGAAGCTATGAGAGAAATAAGAATGGCTTTATTAGAAGCAGACGTTAACTATCAAGTAGTAAAAGAATTTGTTAATAAAGTAAAAGAAAAAGCATTAGGTATGGAAGTACAAAAATCTTTAAAACCTGATGAATTATTTATTAAAATAGTTAAAGATGAATTAGTAGAATTATTAGGTGGAGAAAGTGCTTTACTTAATACTGAAGGTAAACCTGCAATACTTATGTTAGTAGGATTACAAGGTAGTGGTAAAACAACTACTTGTGGTAAGTTAGCTAACTTCTTAAGAAAGAAACATGCTAAGAAACCATTATTAGTTGCTTGTGATATTTATAGACCTGCTGCTATTGAACAATTACAAACAGTAGGTAAACAACTAAATATACCTGTATATACTGAAGGTAAAAAGGCAGTTAATGAAATAGTAAGTCATGCTTTAGATTTTGCCAAAGAAAATAATCATGATTATGTAATTATAGATACTGCTGGTCGTTTACATATAGATGAAGAATTAATGGATGAGTTAGCTGGTATAGTTGATTTATGTCATCCACAAGAAACATTGTTAGTAATAGATGCTATGATGGGACAAGATGCTATTAATGTTATTCAAGGATTTAATGATAAACTAGAATTAACTGGATGTATCTTAACTAAGATGGATGGAGATACTAAAGGTGGTGTAGCATTATCTGTAAGACATTTAACTAACGTACCTATTAAGTTTGTTGGAGATTCTGAAAAGCTAGATGGTTTATCTGCTTTCTATCCAGAAAGAATGGCTGAGAGAATCTTAGATATGGGTGATGTTTTATCAATAGCAGAAAAAGTTGAAGGAATTATTTCTGAAGATGAAGCTAAAGATCAAGCTAAGAAGATGTTATCAGGTAAGTATGATTTAGAAGATTTCTTAACTACAATGAAACAAATTAAGAAGTTAGGACCTCTAGAAAATATTTTAAAAATGCTTCCTCAAGCAAGACAAATGGGACTTAATAATGTAAGTATTAATCCTAAGGATATGGCACATATAGAAGCTATAATACTTTCAATGACACCATATGAAAGAAAACATCCTGAAGTGTTAAAAGCAACAAGAAAGCAACGTATTAGTAAAGGTTGTGGAAGAGATGTTGCTGAAATAAATAGATTGCTAAAACAATTTGAAGAAATGAAAAAAATGATGAAAATGTTAGGCAATGGGAATATGAAATTACCATTTTAAAAAGTAGTTTATGACTACTTTTTTTCTTTTTTATATGCTATACTTTATATATGATAGGGTGTGGTTGAATGAGAGGTAAGAAGAGTACGTTAATTACTACTTTAGCAGTTATAATAACTGTGGTTAGTTTAGTATCGTGCTTTGGTGTACTTGGTATAAGTAACTCTGTTCAAGGTGTATCTATTCAAGAAAAGAAAGTATGGGATGTTGCAATAGATAATTTATCTAATCTAGCGATGGATGAAGGGGCTATTGAAGTTATAAAAGAACCTACTTTAGATAAAATTAAATTAAGTTATGGATTAAAATTAAATAGTGCTCCTAGTGTTGCACAATTTGAATTTACTTTAAGAAATAAAGGTAATATTGATGGTATTGTAAGTGAGATAAAAATAACAGGATTAGAACAATATGCTAATTATCTTGATGTTTCTTTAAATGGAATTAAAGTAGGAGATACAATTAAACAGGGGACATTTGTAGAAGTTAAAGTACTTACTAATTATAAACAACAATTAGTAAATGAAGAACTAGTTCCACAAATAATTAATTTAGATAATATTGAAATAGATATAAAGTTAAAAAAGATAGAATAAAAAGGTGATATTATGAAAAAGGATTTAAAGATTAAAGATTCTGATTTTGCTAAAATGGAGAAAGTAGAAAGTTCACATACTAAGTATGTAGATAGAAGTTTTCATTTATATTTCTCTTATGGATTAAGAATATTTTTTATGTTCTTAGCAATATTTGTTATAGGTATTATTTCTTACATGAATTACTTAAATAGTTTTTCTAAGAGTAATGATGTAGAAATGTCTTATGAAGAAAAAGCTAATATAGATTATAATGTAACTTTATTACCTGGTAATCCGTTTGAAACTGGTAATTTAAGTGCTGTTAATTCATATATAGCTGATTATATTGATGATATTAGTACAGATTTTTATTATGATTATAAAGTAGGTAAAAAATCTGATATTAAATATACTTATTATGTTAATGCTATTATGGAATTAAAGAGTGATAAAAATGGTACTGTTCATTCTAGAATAGAAGATAAGTTAATTACTGAAATAAGTGATGAAGTTAAAGATACTAAAGAATTAAATTTAAAACAAAATGTTAATTTAGATTATAACTATTATAATAAGTTAGCTAAAGATTTTGCTAATAGTGTTAATAATGAACATGGCATAGATATTACTGGACATTTATATTTAGAAATGCATTTAAATGTAATTACTGAAAATAAAGAATTTAGTGAAGCTATTAAAGATACTGAAGTTATTAAAATAGAAATACCATTATTATCTACACAAGTTAAGGCTTCTATGGTAAATAGTATAAATAATAAAGATATATATAGTGAACATGTAGCTGCTGTATTAATTAGTAAGTCTTCATTATTTGTAGCTATTTCATTATGGATAGTAGATATAATATTCTTATTACTAGTATGTAGCTTTATTATGAAATCTACTCCTAAGAAGAGTAATTATATGAGAATTAGAAATAACTTATTAAGAGAACATGATAATGTTATTGTTAATAGTAAGAATGATCCTAATTTTAAAGGATATAATGTAATTAATTGTGCTAGTTTCCAAGAATTATTAGATGCACAAAAAGTATTAAATAAACCAATAATTTTTAATGAATATATTAAGAATCAAAAGAGTATGTTTATTATTATTAATGATAAAGATGTATATAGATATATTCTTAAAGAAGCAGATTTGGATTATTATAATAATGATTAATAAAAAGACACCTTGTGGTGTTTTTTTTATTTGAAACATAAAGATGACTTGTTACATAAAATAAAGTAGAAAGGATTGTTTTTATGTTTTTTAATAGATGTAATGAAATGGAAAATACTGGAATGAATATGGGAATGAGTGGATGTTGTAATAGTGGATGTACTTGTCCACCAGTTATGGAATGTCCACAAGAAAGAATTGTTAATAGAGAAATGAATTATGAAGTACCTCATATTATTCCAGTAAACACTAGAATAATTAATCATCATGTATATAGACATACTTATCAACCGATGTATACTTGTACTTCAGAAGATACAGTAAGTAATGTATATGATAATAAATGTGGATTCTAAAAGGACTACGGTCCTTTTTTATGTTATAGTATGTATAGGAGTGATGAATATGAAAGATATGTTAATGTGGACTTTTATTGCAGATTGTCCTATACCTAAAGATGTTGAAGAACTATTAGTAAAAAATGAGAAAGCAATAGCTGCTTATTCTACAATAAGAGATACTGCCATATTTACTGATAAAAGAATTATAATTAAAGATGTACAAGGTATTACTGGTAAGAAGGTAGAAATGTATTCTATACCTTATAGTTCAATTATTATGTGGTCTACTGAGAATGCTGGAGTAGTTGATTTTAATTCTGAAGTAGAAATATGGACTAAAGTTGGTAGATTTAAGATTAATTTAGGTAGAGGAGTTAATGTAAGACAATTTGATAAATTAATGGCTTTTAATGTTTTAAATGATTAATTATATTTTGTTATATATTGTCATTTAATAAGTTGACTATATATGCTATAATTAGTATAGGTGAAGTATATGGAACGTAGCGGATTTACAAAAGAATTATTAATAGTTATTATTGTACTTGGAGTGTTTACTATAACTATGTTATCAACAACTTCATATGCTTATAAAGATAATTCGGATGATTATTATGAACAAGTTGTAAATGTTATAGAAAGACAAGCTGAATTATATGGTGATACTTTAGATACATTAAAGAGAGAAGGTAACTTTGTTATTACTGTAGAAGAATTAGTAAAGAATGGATATTATGTTGCTGATGATGAAGATGGTAATGTGGTTGATCCTAGAAATAGTAAGCATAGTCTTAATGGATTGAAGATAAAACTTACTTATAAAAATAATAAAGTGGAAGCTCAGGTTATAGAAGAAGAATAGTTCTTCTTTTTTTGTGTTTGTAAAATATTTGTCAAAAATGTACAAAAAACTATATAAATATGTAAAAATTATGTATGATATTATTGTAAGGGCGTGATTAAAGTGATGCATCCATCTATAGACAAGTTATTGAACATTGTCGATTCTAAGTACAAGTTAGTTCATGTTGCTTCAAGAAGAAGTAAACAAATGTTAGAAAATAAACATTTTCAAATGAAGCAAAATGAATATGTTAACAAAAAAGAAATTGGTCGTGCTTTAGAAGAAGTGGAAAAGGGATTAATTACTATTAAATAGTAGTTAATTTTTTTTTTGACTTAAATTTAGGCACAAAAAAAGAGTTCCTTTGGAACTTTTTTATATGAAAACAAAATTTGTTACTAAGCTTCTTCTGCTTTTTTTACTGTTCTAGCTTCTCTAGCTGTTAGAACAACTTTAACTCCGTTTACAGTTACTTTTTGGAAGTTTGGCTTTTGAGCATGTTTAGTTGCATTTAAAGCATGACTTCTTCTATTTCCAGTTAAAGGTTTTTTTGTACTTACTTTTTTTGCCATAGTTACGCCTCCTTAAAAATCATTTCATTACAAACTTTACCATAATATATGCGTAAAGTCAATTAATTTCTACATTTTATCTAATACTAATAATGATGTGATATAATTTAATAAGATGAGGTATTGATATGAAACAGGGTATTTTAAGTATAACTATTTGTCCAGAAGAGGATATGTTTGATAGATTAGATGTTGAACAAAGTTATAAAGATAATATTTATGATGTTAAAGTTCATACATTAGTAGACGAATCTTTGTCTTCGATTGTAAATGATCCTAATAATATAGAGGCTATTATAGATAGTATGGAATTTAACTTGTCTTATGATGATTTTGAAGCTAGTTTTCCTTTTTATAGATATGTAATTGAACATTGTAGGGAAAAAGATTTTTTTACGGGAGCTTCTACTGTATATATAAATGGAATATATGAAGATATTGCTATATATTTAAAGAGAAATCCTGAATTGTTAAGTAAAGAAATAGTATTAGCAGAATCATTATCTTTAGATAAGAATACTTGTTTGAGATTAAAAGAGGTATTTAAAGATTTTCCTAATATAAAGTTAATGGTTGAAGGGAATGAAGAATTAATCAGTGTTGTTGAATATGAAAAAACTGTAGATGCTATTGATAGTATTGTAGATAAGATAAAAAGATATGATTATAGTCCTTTAGAACAATTAATACTTGCTTATGATTTAATTAGAGATAGATTCTATGTTAGAGAAGGGGAAGATGAAGATTATAATTTATCTAGAGATTTAACATCTTCTTTATTGGGAGATAAAATAGTATGTGTAGGATTTGCTCATATATTTGATTCTGTATGTAAGAAACTGGGATTAAATAGTTTGATGTTTTATTTGGATAATAAAAATAATTCTACTACTGGTCATGCTAGAAATATGGTTTATTTGATTGATGAAAAGTATGGAATAGATGGTATATATTTCTTTGATCCTACTTTTGATTGTAAGAAGGATGATAAGAATAATTTCTTATTTAGTTATAGATTTTTTGCTAAGGATTATATAGAAATGGATGAATTATCTAATTATCAATATATTCCTAGAGATTTTAAATTGTTTGATGAAGAATTTTTTTGTTCACTTATGGATAAGTGTGAATGTTTAGATGGTAATTTAGAACTTGCTTTTAGATTATTAGTTTTATCTAAAGTTAATACGTTATTAAGATTTATTAATAGAGAAGGGATTGAACCATTAAGTCCTGATTATGAACCAGTACAAATAGTTGATTTTTGTTATGATGTTAAGTTGTTAGCAGAAAATTCTATTGGTGCTGAAAGTTTTTTAAAAGCATTATATACTGTTAGAAAAAATCAATATTATGAAAATCCAAGTAAGTATATGTTCGATGTGGATACTTTAACAAAAATAATTGCTAATTCTAGATTTAGAGCTGATGATAGTGCAGAGTTGTCTTTATTGGCAGCAATGGGATTTACTCATTATTATGGTAAAGGTTCTAGTGAAGAAAAAGTAAAAAGATTTATTACTAAGAATGGTTTAGGTACTGATATAGAAAGAACTAAGTTAGCTAGAACATTAAGAACTATATTAGAAGTTAGAATAGAAGAAGAAAATAATCGTAAAAAGATATAAATAAAACACTATTTAAGTGTTTTATTTTTTTGTAGTAAATATTACGAAAAAACGTTCAGTATTTAGTGTTATTCTAAAGTATTTTTTGGTATAATATTAGACGTGAAGGGTGGTAGTAATATGTATATACCTTTAGGGGTTAAAACTGATTATTCTTTATTAAAAAGTTTAATTAGAATACCTGAATTAATTAAGTATTTAAATGATAAAAATATTACTGCTGCAGCTATTCTTGATGATAATTTATTTGGTAGTATGTGTTTTTATAATGAATGTATAAAAAATAATATAAAACCAATTATTGGACTTAATGTGAAATTACATGTAGGTAATATTTATTTGTATGCAAAAAATTATAATGGTTATCAAAATTTATTAAAGATAAATACGATATTACAAGAAAGAGAAATTAATTATGTAGATTTAAAGAGCCATTGTATTGATGTAATTGCTGTATTACCTTACAAGAATATAGAAATATTTGATCAAGTAAAAGATATATATGAAGTATTTTATTTATCTTATGGTGATGATTTTGAAAAAAAGAACGCTTTAATAAAACATAATAAGTGTGTTTATATAAATGAAGTATGTACATTTAGTTTTGAAG
>JAZOOK010000163.1:0-3091 GCA_045654965.1 Candidatus Coprovivens sp.
ATCATAAAAGAATTAGAGTTTATAGATTAGAGATAAAATTGCTTTTTATCTCTTTTTTATTTATAATATAAAACCATTAGAGGGATGGTTTTGGAAAAATGATAAGTATTTTAAATAATGATAAAACTAAAGGATTCTTAAAGAAAGCTGGATGCTTAGTAGTAGCTGGTGCTTTAGTATTTAGTTTAACTGGATGTATGAGTAAAGAAGTATCAACTAATGCTGATATTGACTATGATATTATAGATACTACTAGTACAGATATGTTAGAAAATGGTATTACTCAAATAATAGATGTACCTGGTCAATCATTTAAATTAGTAGTTAACTATCAATGTGAATTACAAGAAGATGAAAGATGGACTGTTACATCAGATAAACAAATGAATATGGAAATTAGAACTGATGGATTACCTGAAGGAGTACAAGTATTTATAGATAATATTCATACTGATACTACTATTTGTTCTTATTATCCAACTGTTGACGGAGTTACTCAAGATACTATGGATGATAGAATACATAATGCACAAATGTTAGGATTTCCTATAAGTGATAGTAATGCTTATTATGGTATTAATCAAATAGAAGGTCAAAATGAAACTTTTATAAGTGGATTTGTACATGGTTATAATGGGTATAGTAGCGGAAGTATAACAGAAAAAAGATTCTTAGAATCTGATTATTTAAAAGCTGCTGTATTTGCTAATAAGATTACTAGTGTTATAGATTTAATAGTAGTAAATGGAGACGAAATGACATGTGTAAGTGTTCCATCTGAAGTACAAGTATCTGTATGGCCATTTATTAAAATGCAAAAAGATGATGGTACAGTTTATTATAAGTATTATTACTTAAAGGAAAGTACTGGAGATATGACTTATGATGAACTAAGTGAAGATGAATACTTAGTTAAGACTCAAGTAGAAGGATTAAAGAAAGATAAATAAAAAAAAGTTCCAATTTGGAACTTTTATTTTTTGGTTTTGGATTTATCTTGATAGAATTTATCATAGTATTTAGCAGCAAACATGGATTCGGGTGAAGTAGGCCATACAGTATATGATTTTTCTACAAGTCTTTCATATCTATTATAACCAACTTTATGTTCTTCCATAGTTGCTTTAACTCTAGCAAGAATTGCTTCTATTTCTTCCATAGTGAATTCACTAGTTTCAGCTGCTCTTTCTAACATTCTTTCATGAACATTTCTTTCTTCATTTGATTTGTTACCATAGTAGTCACGTCCAATAGCTATAGAACTAGTAATTGAATGGTGTAATTTTTCACCAACTACTATACAGTTTGCAACTTGATCCATATAAGAAAGAATAGCTTTCTTTTGTTCAGGAGTAAGAGCATCAAATGTTTTACTTTGAGTTTCAAGAGTAGTTCTGTGTTCTATTTTTGATTTTATTTCTTTTTCTAGATTTAGCATTTTAGTTAAAAGAGATTGTTTTTTAGGTTTATTAAATGGACTGTATTTTAAACTTCTTTTTTGTTTTATTATTTTAGTTTGTAGTTCTGTAAGTTGTTCATCTAAGTTTGGATTTTCATCATTGAATTTGTCTAAATCTATTTGGAATTGGTTGATGTTATTTTCTACCATTTCTCTAGTAAGTGGCATTCCATTAAATCCCATTCTATATTTACCAGGATTATAACTATAAGAACCATAGCCACCAAATCCATGACCTTCATCAACTTTAACTGAACAGAAATATTCTGTCATTACGGAAGAGGTATCTAAAGTTATACCTTTGTTTTTTAAAGCCTCTATTTCTCCTTTTAGTAGTTGATATTGTTCATCATATTCAGCACATATTCTTTGAACTTCTTCAAGGGATTTTTGATGATCTTCATCATTTATTTGTTTTTGACAATCACTTAGAAGCAAAAACAGTTTAGTAGCTTCTGGATCAGTTGATAGTAAGTCTTCTAAGAATGTTTCAGCACCAACTGATGGATCATGATATGAATATGTATCATCATATCTATTATTGTCCTTTTTTGAACTAGAGCGTCTTGCACCAGTTCTTTTTTGTTGTTCTTCTATAGCCTTTGCTAGTAGGGCTAAATGGATTAATGACATTTTATACACCTCTTTTATTATATATACATCTATATTATAGCATAAAGTTAAGTTGGTATTTGACAAATATTTTTAAAGAGGTATAATTACTTTTGTATAAAAAAAGAAAGAGAGAGAAATTATATTTTTTATGGAAAATATGCAAAATGAAGAAAACCCGTCACTGACGAAATTTTATGATGAGTTAGTATTTGGGAATGAAGAAGTTCTAGATGCAAATGTTGCTAGAATGGGAAATGCACAATTAATAGAGTTCTATGATTATTGTGTTGAGAAGTCAGATGAGACTGACAAAGAAGGATGCGAGTTATATTTTTATGCTTGTATACTATTAGAGGAAAGACCTATTATCAAGATGTATAAGAATGGTCAACTTGACAATGGTATTACACTTGATGAGGAAGATGTTCCTTATATGACAAGTATTGAAGTAACAGAAGATGATATAGCTGAAGTAAATCGCATTGTAGAGCTATTAGAACAAAGAAAAAGAGATAAGAAGAATCCTATTAAAAGACTAGTTAGATTTTTTAAAGGTTAATATATATGAACATTTTGACTTTGGTCAAAATGTTTTTTTTAAATTATTTTTTTAAAAGCTCATTGACAAAGATTTTAAAATAATATATCATTGAATTAGCATGATAGATGTCATGCTAGATTGCTCTTACGTTTAGTGTAAGAGTGAATCAACCAAAACCCCCTGAAGAGGCCGAAAGGCCTCATTTTTGTTGGAATAAAAAAAGACATAATCTTAAGGTTACTTAAGCTTTTTATAATTCTATATCTTCTCCGTGAGTTAGTTCTAAACCGAAGTATCTCTTTATTTCATTTAGAGCATTTTCTGGAGAGTCTGAGCCATGGATAACATTTTGATTTACTATTTCTTTGTTACCATAGTCTCCTCTAATAGTACCAGCAGGTGCTTCTGCACTTTTTGTTGGTCCCATTAAGTCTCTCATACCTTGGATAGCGTTTTCTCCATATACTATCATTGGT
>JAZOOK010000164.1:0-8425 GCA_045654965.1 Candidatus Coprovivens sp.
GATAATTCAAAAATATCAAAAGGAGACGTCTTAAACAATAAATCTACTAAAACTATTAAAGTAAGAATTGACTATCCAAAACAAGAAAAAAAGATATATGAAGAATTAAATATTAAAATAAATCTATCGCTTAAATATATAGAAAAGTAATTTAAAAAACCTCTAAAAAATGCTATACTTATATTAGTAGAATAAAAGAGGTTTTTTATATGAAAAAAAATAGAAGAATAATAATAGGGTGTTCAATAATAGCACTATGTATATTAGCAATTAATATAATTCTTACTATAATAGCTAGCTTAGACTTATTATGTGCAATACTAACAACTATCTTCGTTGTATCACTAACTAGTTTATTATTTTATATTAGTAATAAAGAAACAAAACAAGTTAATAAAACTCCACTAACTAGTATTGAAAATACAATAATACTAAAATTAGAAGACTTAAAAAGTGAAAGTATAACACCAATTAGAAACGAAAAAGAAATAGATTTAATCGACGATGAATCAATTAAGAAAGACTTAGAACAACAAAGAGAAAATAAAGTAACTAAAGAAGTTATAGAAAACGAATTAGGAAAAACAATATTCATCAATGACTTAAAAGAAAAAATGCGTATATTCGAAGAAGAACAAGAAAAAATACGTCAAAAAGAAGAAGAAAAAGAATTAAAAGAATTAAATAAACTAATAAAAGCCAAAAGAAATAAGTAGGTGTTTCTATGAAAAATAAAAAAATAGAACAAGTAATAGAAAAAATATTTGAAAAACTAGAACTAGGTACTATAAAAAGTATCACTTATACTAAAAGCAGTCAAAACATAGTACACCTAGTAAAAACAGATAAAAAAGACTATTACATAAAACAATATTCTAAAGATGCAATAAGAAATGATAGAGATCTACTTAAAAGAAAAAGACAAATTGCAGTAGCAGAAAAATTCAAAGAAAATGGTGTACCAGCAGTGCTACCATTAAGTTTTGATAATAGATACTTCATAAAATATAATAAAGACTATTTCTTATTATTTGATTATATGGGAGAACAACCAATAACAGATAAAGAACTAAATAGTAAAAAAATAAAAAAACTAGCTACTACACTAGCAATAATTCATAAATTAGATATTCAAAGTAATTTAAGTTGTCAATATAAAAAAATTAAAATAGATTTTAATAAATATTTAAAAAAATATTCTAGAATAAACAATGAACTATATGAATTACTAAAAGAAAATCATATAAAACTAAATGAACTAATTACTAATTGTAATAATAATATTTCTAAAGTAAAAGAACATTTATGTGTAAGTCATAATGACTATAAGCTATTAAATATATTATGGAAAAAAGACTTTATGTATTTAATAGATTTTGATGCAGCAGCAATGTCTAATCCAACCGTATCATTTGCTGAAGCATCATTTGCATTATCAAGACAAAACAAACAACTAAATGAGGCATTCTACAAAGACTTCCTAACATCATACATCAAAAGATATGGTCCATTAGAAACACCTTTCAAAGATGCCTTAAACGTTGCTATGAACGGTAAACTACAATGGTTAGAATACATAATGAGCAAATGTTCAAAAAGAAATGAACAATCAATTAAAGATACAATGAGTATGATAAAAGAACTAAAACTATTCATTGAATCAAAAGAAAAACTATTAGATATCTATAATAGTATAAAAACAAAACGTACTAACAAATAGTACGTTTTTATATAACCAAAAGTTATAACTATATAATTGTAAATAATACATAAATATGTTAAAATCTCATACCAAGAAGGAGGAATAGCATATGATAAAATACAAAGTACTAGATAATACATTAGAAAATGCTACTATGTTAGAACATCTTCGTCTTAGTTCATATGGTTTTACTCCTACAGAAGAAGACTATGATGAATCATATATAAAAGATATATGTACTAAACGTATCTTACCATTCATAATCATTTATAAAGATAAAATAGTAGGTGGATGCTACGTATCAAATACATTAAATTCTCTTTATATAGATTATCTATTCATACTACCAGAATATCAAGAAAAAGGATTACGACTAGGAAGACAACTATTAAAATTTATATTAAAAAATAAACAATTAGTAGAAGAATACTTTGATACTAATTTTACACAAAGTAAATTATGTGCAACAAATGAAAAAACAAAAAAACTATATACTAAAATGGGATACAAAGAAATAGGTGAAGAAATGTACTGTAAAAAGTTAGGCAACTAACTTTTTTTATATACTAAAAAATAGTATAATAGAATTAATATTTTTTAATAAATATTACATAAATAAATAATAAAATTTATATATAATAATAAATAGAGGAGAGATAATATGTATTACATCTTATTATTAATATCATTACTAATAACTATATCAGCACAAATATATGTTAATAGTTCTTATAAAAAATATAGTAAAGTAAAAACTAATCACAATGAAACAGGTAGTGCTATAGCAAGAAAAATCCTTGATCGTGCTGGTTTAGTAGACGTAGCAGTTCTAGAAACACCTGGATTCTTAAGTGATCACTATGATCCAAAACAAAGAGCAGTATACTTATCAAGTAATAACTTCAAGAGTGCAACTATAGCTTCAGTAGCAGTAGCTTCTCACGAATGTGGACATGCAATCCAACACCAAGAAAAATATTTATTCATGAATATCCGTGCTGCATTAGTACCATTTGTAAATTTCTCATCATATGCTGGATACTTTGCAATAGTATTAGGATGTTTATTTGGTTCATTAAACTTAATATGGCTTGGTATTCTAGCAGAATGTGTAATTTTACTATTTCAAGTAATAACATTACCAGTAGAATTCAATGCATCACATAGAGCATTAAAAGTATTAGAGCAAGATAACTATTTAACAAAAAAAGAACTATCAGGTGGTAAAAAAGTTTTAAGAGCAGCTGCTCTAACATATGTAGCATCAGTAGCAACAACACTAATAGAAGTATTTAGATTAATATTACTATACGGAAGAAGGGACGACTAACATGAACTTTAACAATTTTCAAATGCCATCACTAAAAAACATATTAGCTAACTTAGTAGATGAACTAAATAGACTTCTAATTATTATAGATTTAATACTTATAATAATATCTATATTTATAAAAGCATTCTTACTAGATTTATTTAAATTCATATTCTTAGGATTAATAATATTTAGATTAGTATCTAAAAATAAAATTCAAAGACAAAAAGAAAATAAATTCTACCTTAAGATAGTAAACACTCTTACAAAACCATTTAAAAATATTATAAGAAACTTCAAAGATAGAAAAACTCATGTTTATAAAAAATGTTCAAAATGTAAAACTACTTTAAAACTACCATTACCAAATACCAGAGGTATAAATCATGCCAAATGTCCAGAATGTAGTAATAGAGTAACACTATTTACATTAAGAAAAAAACAAGAAGAAAAAATAAAAGTAGAAGTAATAAAAAAGAAAAAGTAATTTTTCTTTTTTTATATATGATATAATTATAATAAGGATGTGATAATATGCAAAAATCAATCATTATAAATACACATAGTAGTATCAAAATAACAGGAGAAAAAACTATATATTTTGATCCATATAAAATAAGAAAAAAAACAAAAGATGCAGATATTATATTTATAACACATAATCATTATGATCATTTTGACTTACCATCAATAAATAAAATAAAAAATGATAAAACACTAATTGTAATGCCAAACTCATGTATTAAAGAATTAAAAGAAATAGATACAGAAATAAATATGGCAAACTTTATTGGAGTAAATCCAAATGAACAATATTTTATAAATGGTATAAATGTTGAAACAATATCTAGTTATAATGTAGATAAAGAATACCACAAAAAAGATAATAATTGGGTAGGTTATATAATTACTATTGGTGAAGAAAAAATATACGTAGCAGGAGATACTGACTACTTAAATGATTTTAATAAAATAAGATGTGATATTGCATTAATACCAATCGGTGGCACATACACAATGAACATAGAAGAAGCATCAAAGTTAGTTAATACAATCAAACCAAAAGTAGTAATACCTACACACTATGGCTCTATAGTAGGAGACAAATCATTAGGTAACGAATTTAAAACATTAATAAATAAGGATATAGAATGCCAATTAATAATCAAATAATATTAAAACAAGCAAATCTAGAAGACCTAGATAAAGAAGTAGAATTTATCAAGTCAGTTCCTTTATTAGAAAATGGATTTGCAAACTTCTTTTATAACGTCCTACATCGACCAAAAGAAGAAATACTAAACTACTGTCTTAACTTAAACTATAGTAGTGAAAATATACCAATATACACATACTTCTTATGGAAAGATAATACAATTATAGGAATGTATCACTTATTAGCAAAACTAACTGAAGATCAAAAAAATAAAGATGGACACATCTCATATACAATATTAAAAGAATATAGAGGAAAAGGCTACGGTACAAAAGGACTATCACTTATGGTAGAAGAAGCAAAAAAAATAATACCAGAAGACGAAATATATATGCATACAACAATAAACAATCCAGCATCTATAAAAATGATGATGAATAATAATGCCTATATAACAAGAAATGATGAATTCGGAGTATTTACTAGAATAAAAATTAAATAAGACATATGTCTTATTTTTTTTGACTTCAATAAACTATATAAGTATAATAAATCCCTATAAGGAGGTATTACTATGCCAACACCAACACTACAAGAAGAAATATTACTACGTGGATATGAAAAAGAACCAGAAATAATAATACCTTCACCAACTATACTAGAACTATCACACACCTTTGATGATCCTTTCTTAGAACAATTACCTGTAAAAAAAGAACATATCAAAAAAGCCCAAAATTCAACAATAGATTTCTATGAATCATTCTTTAAATTACAAAGAGTTCCATTTTTTATAGAAAGAAAAATTGGAAATAAAGTTATCTCTACAAAAGCAGGAGATATTCATCCATTTGCACTACCTATAAAAAAAGAAAAAGATGTAGATGAATTTTATGGTTCCTTAAATGAAGTAATCTTCTTCACAGAACCATATAAAACTATTTATTATAAAAGCATATCATTAGCTAAAGACACAACGGAGTTATCTAAACTAGCATACACTCATGAAATAGCTCACACTCAATTAAATCATGTAAGAGGTTTAATAGAACATTACTATAACACAGAAGTAGTAAGCATCTTTTTAGAACTAGTTCATGCTTTAGAATTAAATGATGGAGAATACTTACTTACTGCTCATGACTCTCTACGTTTACCAGAACTAAAATATATAATCGATGAAATACATAAATACTATGATAGAAGAGAAGAACCAGAAATAAAAAAAGTATTACTAGAAGGTAGCTTATATCTTCAATCAACTCTACAAGCTTATAACTTATTTATAACTTATTACAATAGTTCTATCTCAGTAAAAAAAGAAATACTAACTTACATCCAAGCATTATTTAATCAAGAATATACTTTAGAAGATATGTTATCTAAATTAGATATATCATTTGAAAGCAGTATCAATCCAGAAAGAATAAAAAACTACATAAGAAGGTAACAATATGGAAAAGAAAATAGATAAAGATACAGAAATAATTAAAAGAGGTCTTAATAGTTATCCTAAAATAATAAATCCTAGTGATGAACTATTAAGTACTCTAAAAGAACTAGAACAACTGAGTATTGCTCAAACAGAATATCAAGTACATCAAATGAACATAAATGATGCTTTATATGATGCACAAAAATTCTTATTATATTATTACAAACTAAGAAAAGTACCATACCTTCATATGATAAAAGTATTAGGAATAAATATCCATATTATAAGACAAATTAATCCATTAAAACTTCCAGTAAATCTAATACCTAGTGAAGATATATTTAGTGGTTCAGTAACTGAAGTACTAACAAACAATCCTAAACATCATATTATATTTAGAGAAATAAACCTATCTCAAATTACATCAGAACATACTTCAGCATCATATATTCATGAAATAACACACACTCAACTAGATAGATTAAAACATAGTATTAGAGAATACTATAACTTAGAAGTACTAAGTATCTTTAATGAATTATTCCACGCATCAATATTAGATAAAGATGAACACTTACTAAGACTTAATGATTCTAGAAGAATCTATGAAATGAGTATTACTGCTCAAGAATTAAGAGATCATTATGATGGTAAATCTCCTATGGATAGAGATGAACTACTAGAATGTTGCAAATACTTAGTATCAGGACTTAAGGCTTATAGTTTATTTATAAAATTCTATTATGGTAATGAAGAATTACAAAATGATATATTAGATGATATTCAAGCTGTATATGATGGGTATCTAACAGTAGAAGAGTTACTTTATAAACATGAAATAACATATGAAAGTAGCCAAGATAAGCAAAAACTAATTAAATATTTTAATAGAGGTTAATATGAAAATAATAGATAAAGATACAGAACTAAGAATACATGGTCATGATCCAATTGGTGAAATATTAGTACCAGATGAAAAAATAATAGATTTTGCTACATTCATTGAAGAACTAGAAATAGATAAAAGAAAATATTTTCTTGGCCCAGCCGCTAAAAAAGAATCAATACTAGAAGGACAAAACTTCTTTAATAGACACTTTAAATTACATAAAGTACCATATAAAAATGAATTACGTTGTGACATAGATAGATTCATTTTAAAACATCTACCTGGTATAGAAATACCACTTAAAATTCACAACATAGCCAGAAACATTCATCCATTCAATCTTCCAGTAAGATATACAGGTTCAGACTTAATAGAATGTATGGTAGTAGAAAATGTAACATATATAGCAACAGATTATTTTATAGATAATATGAAACTATCTTTTAAAGAAATAGTACTACCACCACAAATAACTGAGTTAACAGCAAGTTCATACGTTCATGAAGTAACTCATACTCAACTAGCACATGTTAAAGGAATAATAAAAGACTATTATAATAGTGAAATACTAAGTATATTCCTAGAAATATTATGTGTATATGAGTCTTCTAAACAAAAAACACTACTACCATTACAAGATGCAATGCGTCTTACAGAACTATATCAAGAACTATATACACTAGAAGAACATAATAAAGGAATAAAAAAAGTAGAACAAAGTGAACTAATAGATTCAACTAAATACAGTACTTCAATTATAAAAGCATATAACCTATTTGTAGAATACTATTATGGAACACCAGCTCTAAGAAAATACATACTAACATGTATTCAAAATGTTTTAGATGGAAACTTACAATTAGAAGAATTATTAGATGAATTTGAAATAACTGTTCATTCATCTTTAGATAATCCAAAATTAACTAGATATTTCTTAAGATAAAGTAAAATGGTATGGATACTATACTGATAACTGGAAACAAGTTAAAGTAACAAGCGGTAAACTTAAAGGTCAAACTGGTTTATGTTCAGGTAACAACTTGAAATAGTCTTGAGGTAGCTCTGGATACCTCATTTTTTAAGTTCTAATTTGTCGGAATTTATTGAAACCTGGAAAAAAATGGTTTATATTATATATAATAAAGGAAGATGTATAGTGAGAAAAAATAAACAGGAAAAGAAAAAACTAATTGGCATGTTATGTTTACTGTTTATTTTAGCATTAGGACTAGGATATGCAGTATTATCACAACAATTATCAATAAATAGTACAGTTGACTATGATGCAATGAAATGGGACGTTGGATTCACTACTGCTATAGATGGAGGAGGAACAATATCTTCATCACCAACAGTGTCTAACGACAAAAAGAGTGTTACAGTAACATGTAATGTTGGAACATCTACTGCATCTGAAACTTGTATCGCAAAAGCAACAATCAAAAATGCTAGTTCATTTGCAGTAGAACTTGATGCAAATCCAACAATAGAATTCGATAGCACTTATATAAATTCAGTAACAGCAACATGGTCAGGAAATAGTTCAAATGTAGTAGCTGCCGACACTATTGGTGCAAATGAAGAAGAAGAAATCCAAATTACAATAGTAACAAAAGAATTAACAGAAGACTTATTGCCTGAAAGTTCTTTATCAATTCCAGTTACTGTAACAATGTATTGGGTAGAAGATAACCCATCTACTACAGCTCCAGAAAGAGAATTACAAGTATTTGAGAATGTCACTAGCCTACTTCCATCTGGCACTTTTACAAGAAAAGTTAATACAACATCAGGACCATACGCATACTACGATACATCTTTGTTTTCAAATAAAAAAATAACAAAAATCGGAATTCCAGTAGTAAGTGTGCCAGCTATTGATAATAATCAAACATTCACTTTGTATGTGGTGGATACACAAAAAGTTACTT
>JAZOOK010000165.1:0-9951 GCA_045654965.1 Candidatus Coprovivens sp.
CTTTATGATCTACCTTTTAAAAAATTAGAATTATTTTTAGATAAAGATTTCTTTGATAATAATGAATATCTATTATTCCAAACTGAAGAAGGAAGAAGAATATATCAAATAGTTGCTATTAAAGAAGAAAAATCTAAAAAAGACTATGAACATATGATTATAAAATCACAAAATCAAAAAGAACATATAGATAAACTATTAAATGATACAATTCAAAAAAGAGAAGTAGAATACGATGAAAACACTAATATAATAGTATTACAAACTTGTGTAAGACAACGTGATGGTAACTACTATCTATTAATAGGTTTCGAAGTAAAATAGGAGAACTCATGAAAATAACTTTAGCATCAACATCAAAATTTAAAAATAACATACTAGATACAGTGCACATTAAACATGATCAAATATCTCCTAATTGTGAAGAAAAATCTAATCATCAAGATCCATATGAATACGTAAAAGATATATCTAAACAAAAACTAGATAGTGTATCTAACTATAATACAGACATTATAATATCTTTAGATACTATAGTACTAATAGATAATAAAATAGTAGAGAAACCCAAAAGTATTGAAGAAGCAAAAACTAATTTAAGAAATAGTTCTAACAATACAACTAAAGTAATTACTGGAATAGCTATGTTAAACAAAAAAACTAACGAAGAAGTAATAACTTATCAAGAAACATTAGTAACATTTAATGAAATAGACGAAGAAGATATAAATTATTATATAGAAAATGAGAAGGATGCTATGTATGCTTCAGGATTCATAATAGAAACAATATGTTCTAATTTCATAAATAAGATAGAAGGAAGCTATTACAACATACTAGGAGTTCCAGTAGAAAAGATTTACGAAATATTACGTAATTGGGATATAAAACTTAAAAATATCGACTAAAACGGCTAAAAAGTCGTTTTTTTCTTGTAAAAGCTAGCAAAATTTGACCATTCCTCTAAAAACACATAAAATAAGTGCATCAACAAGGGATGTTGGAAAAATAAGGGGGGAAAAACAATGAAAAAAATTAGTGGTATTTTTCTAGCTTTACTTACATTTTTCTCATCTACATTAAATGTATTTGCAGATACAATTGAAGTAATCGAAGAAAAAACACAAACAATCAACAAAGAAGACTATGAATCTTTAAAAGAACAAGTAGAAAAGAAAGTATTCGATCTTAATGAATCAGACGATGAATATATTTATGATTATGAAATAAGTATAACTGAAGAAAAAGACGAAACAATCATCACAGAAACTAAAAAAGTAACTTCAGAACAAAAATTTACTTCTGAAGAAGACGCTAAAAAATTCTATGATGAATACGAACTAGAAGATTCATGGAAACAAGGAGAACTATCTATAACTTCTAAACAAGAAGACGTAGTAGTTAACGGTGATAAAATCACTATTACATGTCAAGACGCAGCATGCGCAGACGAAATTGCAGCTCTAGAAGCAGCATTAAATGAATATCAAGAATTAGAAGTAATTTCTAAAAATACAACTTCTAAAGACGATAAAAAAACTATCGTTTACACAGTAAATGGTAAAGAACAAGAACTTCATTATGAAGATGCACTAAAATTAGTAGCAACATTAAATCCTGATGTAGAAGGATATACACTAGTAAAAAATGAATACATATTAGTTAAAAAAGGATCAGTAGATACTAAAACATTCAAAGAATTAGTAGGTACTGATAAATATGAAACTTATGCAGAAGCAAAAGCAGCTGCTGATAAGTTCTTAGAAAATGACGATTATGAAGATAAAGTAGCAGTAATCGTAGCAGTTTATGATGAAACTGAAAAAGAAACAATAAAAAATGAATCAATCGGATTCCTAGACGAAGAAACAGCATTAGCTGCAGCATTAGCACAAGCAACTATCGAATTAGAACAAGCTATTGCAGATGGTAAATTAACTATCGAAACAACAATCGAAGAAACTAAAAAAGCTTTAGAAAAAGCTTACGAAACAGGTAAACTTGGATTAACTGGTCTTGAATTAGACGGAAAAATCGTATATTACACTTTACCTGAATTAAGACAAAAAAATACAACTGAAATAATTAATCAAACATTCTATTCTAAAACTGGTGCTGATTTAGCAGTAGCAGCTCTAGAAAGATTAGCAGAAGAATTAGAAGGTACTGGAGTATCTATTCAAGATATTACATTAACTGAAACAAATACTGAAACTACAACTTTAACAACTGGAGTAGAAGTACCTGGTTATAAAGGAACATATGGATTAATACCTAGTTCAGACGGTTACTATTCATTAGAAAAAGGTAACTCAATAGTTATTTGGACTGTTAATGCATTAAGTGCTCAAGAAAAAGAAGAAATTTCAAATTCATTAAAAGAAAATAATGATAAAATTAAAAAAGTACATTTCGTAACAGGTTACAATGAAGAACAAAAAATCGAAGGTATTGGTAAATTCACATTCAATAAAGAAACAGTAAAATTACCATTTATTGGAGAAACATCAACATATACTATTACAGTAAATGGAGAAGGAACAACAGTAAAAACTGGTTTAATAACTACTGGTAAAAAATATGAATTATCATACAAAACTGTAACAACTACAGAATTATGGTATTATGATAGAACTGAAATCAAATATGGTTTCGACTACACTGTTCAAGGTGGAGGAGTAACTATAACTCGTGATTTATTCAAAGTTCAAAGTATCTTAGCTGGTAAAATCTATGATCATACAATGGCTTATAGAGTAAACACTACTGATACATATACTTCATATGTTGCATCATTCGATGTATACAAAGAAGAAACTAAAACTAATGCTACTGTAGCTTATAAAATAACTAAAGAAAAAGCAGCAACAGGTAACGTAAATCCAGATAACGGAGATCAAATAACTCCTCCAAATACTGGAGCAGAAGTTAACTTCTTATTACCATCAGTATTAATGATTGGTATCTTAGCTGCAATAGTATCATTAAAGAAATTATGTAAATAAAAAAAAGGTTTATAAAAACCTTTTTTATTTGTAAAAAATTACTTAAGATTTATTAAAAAATAAATAAATTCCTTGCATTTAATTTTTATTAAGACTAAAATTAAAAAATGAGGTGGTTTTTATGAAGAATAAATTAAACATAGGGATGGACGTCGGATCAACAACAGTAAAACTAGTAGTAATGAATAACAAAAAAGAAATCCTATACAACGAATATAGAAGACACTTTTCAGATACAAAAAAAACTATCAAAGATTTACTTACTGAAATCATTGAAAAATTTCCTAAAAATAAATTTACATTAGTATCAACTGGTAGTGGAGCAATAACACTAGCTAAATATTTAGATATACCTTTTATTCAAGAAGTTATAGCATGTAAAAACTCTATAAAAGAATATGCACCTTCTACAGATGTTGCAATTGAATTAGGTGGAGAAGATGCCAAAATAATTTATTTTGATCAGACTATCGAACAAAGAATGAATGGTACATGTGCAGGAGGTACAGGTGCATTCCTAGACCAAATGGCAGTATTATTAAATACAGATACTCAAGGATTAAATGAACTAGCAAAAAACGGAAAAACTATCTATCCAATAGCATCACGTTGTGGTGTATTTGCTAAAACAGATATTCAACCATTATTAAATGAAGGTGCTAAAAAAGAAGATATAGCACTATCTATTCTACAAGCAGTAGTAAATCAAACAATAAGTGGATTAGCTTGTGGTAAACCGATTAAAGGTAATGTAATATTCTTAGGCGGTCCATTAAACTACTTATCTATGTTAAAAGAAAGATTCGTAAAAACACTAGACTTAAAAGAAGACGAAATAATTACACCAGATGATGCAAGACTATTTGTATGTATTGGAGCAATACTAGGTAACGAAGATAAAAGAACATTCACAACAGAAGACATAACATCAATGACAAAAAAACTAAGCTACTTCAAAGAAACAGAATCTTCAAACCTAAAACCTTTATTTAAAGATAAAAAAGAATACGATAAATTCAAAAAAAGACATGAAAAAAACTCAGTAAAAAGAACAAAACTAGATAAATATAGTGGAGATGTATTTATAGGAATAGATGCCGGTTCTACTACAGCTAAAGTAGTAGCAATAGATCATCAAGGAAATCTACTATATGAAAACTATCGAGGTAACAAAGGTACACCTGTAGATACTATCAAAGATATGTTACTAGATTTATATTCAAAATTACCAAACAACACTATTATAAGAAGTGCAGGTTCTACTGGTTATGGAGAACTACTAATTAAAACAGCTTTTAACTTAGATATAAGTGAAATAGAAACTATGGCTCACTACGAAGCAGCTAATTATTTCCTACCAGGAGTAGAAAGTATCATCGATATCGGTGGCCAAGACATGAAATACATCAAAATAAAAGATGGCGCAGTAGATAGTATAATGCTTAATGAAGCCTGTTCTTCTGGTTGTGGTTCATTCATTGAAACACTAGCCAAATCACTTAATATTACAGTAGAAGAATTTGTAAATGAAGCAGTAACCTCACAAGCCCCAATCGATCTTGGTTCACGTTGTACTGTATTCATGAACTCTAAAATAAAACAAACACAAAAAGAGGGAAGACCTCCATGCGATATCTTCGCAGGCCTTTCATACTCAGTAATAAGAAACGCTATTCAAAAAGTAATGAAAATAAGAGACTTTGCTACACTAGGAGATAAAATAGTAGTACAAGGTGGAACATTCTTAAATGATGCTATATTAAAAGCATTCGAAACAATAGTGGGCAAACAAGTAGTAAGACCAGATATAGCAGGTCTTATGGGTGCATACGGAGTAGCATTAATAGCACTTAATAACTTCAAACAATATGAAGATCAAGATATAAAAAGTGGAATCCTTAATAAAGAAGAAATAGAAAACCTAAAAATAAAAACTACACATACTAGATGCCAAGGATGTGAAAACCATTGTGCACTAACAATAAACCTATTCAATAAAAAATCATTCATATCAGGAAATAGATGTGAAAGAGGAAGTGGCAACAATGGTTCTCACTCAACCTTGCCAAACATGTATGCTTGGAAATACGATAGATTATTTAATTACGAACCACTAGAAAATGCTCCGCGTGGAGAAATAGGAATTCCAAGAGTATTAAACATGTATGAAAACTATCCATTATGGTTCACATTACTAACAAAACTAGGATTCAAAGTAATACTATCTGATCATTCTAATCATACTATGTATGAAACTGGTATAGAATCAATGCCATCAGAATCAGTTTGTTATCCAGCTAAACTAGTACATGGACATATAATGAACTTATTACAAAAAGGAGTTAAAACAATATTCTATCCTTGTGTAATGTTTGAAAACATGGAATTCGCATCATGCGATAACCACTATAACTGTCCTATAGTCCAAAGTTACTCAGAAGCAATCAAATTAAACGTTGAAAAACTAGAAGAAGATAAGATAAATTATTTAAATCCATTCTTACCTTTAGAAGAAAAAGCACTAACTAAACGAATTCTAGAACTAGAAGAATTTAAACCTTATAAATTCACTAAAAAAGAACTAAAAGAAGCAATAAGTGCAGCATTCGAAGAACAACGAGCATTCAAACAAGAAGTAAGAGATAAAGGTGAAGAATTCCTAAACTATATCAGACAACATAATGAAAAAGCTATAGTACTAGCAGGAAGACCATATCACTTAGATAAAGAAGTAAACCATGGTATAGACACAATGATAAATAGTTTAGGTCTAGCAGTACTTACTGAAGATTCTATATGTCATCTAAGTAAAATAGAAACAAAACTAAGAGTAATAGATCAATGGGCATACCATAGTCGTATTTATCATGCAAGTGATGTAGTAGCAAGACATCAAAACATAGAACTAGTTAACTTAAACTCATTTGGTTGTGGTCTAGATGCAATAGTAACTGATCAAGCAGAAGAAATATTAAAAAGAAACAATAAACTATTTACTACAATCAAAATAGATGAAATAAATAACTTAGGAGCTGCTAAGATAAGAATACGTTCATTAATAGCATCAATGAACAAAAGAAACGAACAACCTAAATACGATACATATAATTATCAAAAGAATTACTTCAAAGAAGAACATAAAGGACATACAATATTATTCCCAGATATGGCACCAGTTCATATGCCATTATTTGAAAGCGTTCTAAACAGCGAAGGATACCAAGCTGTATATCTAAAAGAAAGTAATGATAATACGGTTGAAACAGGCTTAAAATACGTAAATAACGACGCTTGTTATCCAGCAATAATAGTAATAGGACAACTAGTAAGTGCATTACAAAGCGGCAAATATGATTTAGATAATACTAGTGTAATAATTACTCAAACAGGTGGTGGATGTCGTGCCACAAACTATATAGGTTTAATAAGAAAAGCTCTTAAAGATGCTGGCCTAGAAAGAATACCAATAATATCATTAAATATGTCAGGTCTAGAAGGAGAACAAGCATTCCATTGGACTCCAGCAATTCTAAACAAAGTACTACAAGCAGTAGTATATGGAGACCTACTAATGAAATTACAACTAGGTACTAGACCATATGAAAAAACACCAGGTACTACAGAAAAACTATATAACAAATGGCACAAAAAATGTTATGGTTCATTAGTAAACGGAAACATAAAAGAATTTAAATCTAACTGTAAAAAAATAATAGAAGACTTTAATAAAATACCGGTAAACAAAAAAGACTTACCAAAAGTAGGTATAGTAGGAGAAATCCTAATAAAATATCATACATTTGGTAACGACAACTTAGTAGGTAAACTAGAACAAGAAGGTGCAGAAGTATTCGTACCAGAACTAATGGGCTTCGTTAAATACAGTGCATATAATAATATAATTAAAGAAAAACTGCTAAAAAAAGGCAAAAAAGTAAGTATTGGTAGCACAGTAGTCTTACATATTATAGATTTCTACGAAAAAACAGTAAGAGAATTATTAAAAAACACAAAATATCGTAATACTTGTAATATATATGAGTTAGCAGAAAACGTTGAAGGTATCTTATCTACCGGTAATCAAACCGGAGAAGGCTGGTTCCTAACCGCTGAAATGGTTGAATTAATTAAAGATGGAATAAACAACATAGTATGTGTTCAACCATTTGCATGTTTACCTAATCATATCGTAGGAAAATCTGTTATTAAAAAAATACGTTCCCTATACAAAGATTCTAATATAGTAGCAATTGACTACGATCCAGGAGCATCTCATACTAACCAAGTAAATAGAATAAAATTAATGCTTACAGTAGCAAAAGATAATCTAAAAAATAAAAAGGATTAATAATATATATTATTAATTCTTTTTTAATTGACTTCTCATATACTTAGTGATTTAATAAACGACATAAAGGAATGGTTTTATGGCAATTAAGGAATTGAAAGAAAAATTAAGCAATATAGACTTCGCAACAGGAGCTAAAAAAGTGGCTCTAGGAATAGCTTTAACAAGCGTAATAGGTATTTCTCTAACTGCAACAGCACATGCAGCAATACCTGCATCAAATATTCTAGGAGATGCTCAAGTTGGATATGCAACTAGAGTAGAAATCAAAGAAGATGATGCAAAAGACATCCATGCAGAATTTTGTGCATATGACTATTATGGTAATCCAGTAGTTAATATCGAAGAAATAAGACAAGCAATCGAATTATCTGACGCATTAAACGGATATTACTATGATGAGTTATATTTCACTAACACAAACAAGAGTGAAGTATTAAATTTAGATATTGATGAATTATATAGAGATTATCAATATGCTCAATTAAGAAATAGAGAAGAAAGATTTTGTTCTAATAACATGGGTAGTAAACCTGCTCTAGATGCATACATTACATTCTCATGTGGTTCAGTAGCAAACGGTATCAAAGAACAATTATCAAATGCATTATGTAGAGTACTAATAGATGAAGGATATAAAATAACATCTACACCAAGATTAACTATTAATAACAATAAATTATATGCGGTAATTGGACTAAATACAGGATTAAGAGTTATTGAAATAAAAGGTGAACAAGTACCTGAAATGATTAACACTATCTTAGCAATGAACAATACATATAATGTATCTCTAAATAACATAGCAGGATATTCAAGTGAATATGAAGCATCATTTGCATATAACGGAGTAGATAAATATACAAATGAATCAGTATGGTTATCATTACCAGATGACACTAAAAAAGCAAATCTATCAAATGGTATAACTATGTATGAAACATTATGCAATGATAGAGGAGTAATCCTAGAATGTTCTAATCCATTCGATTTAGATAAACCATCTAAATCAGAAAGATCTATGTTAGAAAATCTTGGATATACATCTAATCAAGCAAAACAAGCTAGAGTACAAGAAGTAACAATAACATTATTAGATAAAACATACACTAAATAATTGCAAATAATATTTGTAAATAGTATAATTAATTTAGGAGGGGATAGATATGAAGCAAACCATGTTTACTAAAATATCTATCTCTTTTTCTTAGACTTATTATTCCATTGGGTAATAAGTCTTTTTTTATAGGAGGAATAAAAATGAAATTTAAAAGAATATTATTAAAATTAAGTGGAGAATCATTAGCAGGATCTAAAGGTACTGGTATTGATTTCGATAGAGTACTAGATGTATGTAGAGAAATAAAAGAAGTAGCAGAATTAGGTATAGAAGTAGCAATAGTAGTAGGTGGAGGTAACTTTTGGAGAGGTAGAAGCAATCAACAAATGGATAGATGTACCTCAGATTATATTGGTATGCTAGGAACTACAATGAATGCTTTAGCTATCGGCGATGCATTCAAACAACTAGGTCAAGAAGTAAGAGTTCAAACAGGAGTAGAAATGCGTCAAATAGCAGAATACTTTATTAAAGATAGAGCACTAAAACATCTAACAAACAAAAGAGTATTAGTATTTGGTTGTGGTACTGGTTCGCCATTCTTCTCAACAGATACAGCAGCAGCCCTAAGAGCAGCAGAAATAAACGCAGATGCTTTACTTAAAGCAACTAACGTAGACGGAATCTACGATAAAGATCCTAAAAAACATAAAGACGCAATTAAAATAGATGAAATAACATACTTAGACGTATTAAATAAAAAACTAAATGTAATGGATACTACAGCAACATCATTATGTATGGATAATGAAATACCTATAGTAGTATTTGATATAAACGAAAGTGGTAACTTAAAGAAAATACTATTAGGAGAAACAATAGGTACAATAGTTCAAAACAAAATCGAAGAATAATCTTCGATTTTTTATTTGTTTTATCAATTGTAAAAAACAAATTAATATAATATAATAAATAAGCGACTAGAAAGAAGGATAAAAATGAAAAAGAAATTATATCAGTTATTACAAATACTAACAGGTAAAAAAACACCTTCTTTCGAAGAAGAATCTTATAACAACGAAAAACTAAAAGAAAATATAACTTATAAAGAAGTAAAAACAAAATACGGAAGTATCTTATTTTTTTGTAAAAACAATAACGAAGTACCAGTAGATATCGATATAAAATACCATATAACACATAATAAAAATAAACACTATACAGATCATGCTTCACTTATTAGTGTAGCACCTGGTAAAGAAGCAGTAACAGAAATATACATGTGTTGTGTACCAAAAAAATATGATAATAGTTATGTATCATTAGATGTATCAGAAAGTATAGAAAAATATCATAACGATGATATAAAAATAACTCATAAAAATACTGGTAAAAACATCAATGTAAAACTAAAAAATAATTCTAAAGAAAAATTAGATACAATAAGTTTTATCGTAGTATATTACAATAAAAAAGAAATAATAGATACTTATCACTACGAAGAAAAATATATAAAACCAGAAGAAGATATATTAGTA
>JAZOOK010000166.1:0-8823 GCA_045654965.1 Candidatus Coprovivens sp.
ATTAATAGACCAAACGAGTCTGTTGTAGGTTTATTTGCTAGTACATATAACTTAAATTTTTCTAATCTACATATAAAAAATATTGTACTAGAAAATCCTAACATAGTTGGTAAAGACTTTGTAGGTGGAATAGTTGGTTACATAAACGGAACTACATACGAAAGATGTTTAAACATTTCTAATATATCAATACATGGTGGAAAAATAAAAGGAAATAACCATGTAGGTGGAATAATAGGTTATCTAAGAGCAGGTAGTTATTTGCAAAATTACTACGTAGGTGGAGAACGTCATCTAATAGATAATCTATATAATGACGCCACTATAGAAGCAAATAACTATGCTGGTGGAATAATAGGTTTTGCTACTAACATAACAGGATATAAAGAAGGAAATTCTATATTCCAAATAACTAATATTTTAAATAAAGGAAAAATTGTATCCAACAACTATGCTAGTGGTCTAATAGGAAAAATAAAAACAGCTGAAAATAACTATATAAGTATTTATAATGCTATGAACACTGGTAAAGTAGAGGGTCAAACATGTGCAGCAGGTATAACATGTAAGTTAGAAGATTCATCAGTAGGAGAATTAAAATTATCTAACATTTATTACATAGAACAACTAGGTATAAATCCAAATAATTCTTATATAAAGACTGATAATGTAACAAAAAAAACATTAGAAGAACTAAAAAAATCTTATTCATACACAAATTGGGTAGATTTTAATGATTATTGGGAAATTAAAGAAGATAAACTACCAATATTAAAAAGTACTAATTTCAAATATACTAACTTTACATTACCTAATAACTACACTTTAAATACTACAATAAGCATATATAACTATATAACACCAAATATCGAAGCCGTTAGAAATATTAATTATCGTATAAAAGATAATTCTATTATTTCAATAGACGATAAAGGTACATTAATACCGTTATCAACCGGAACTACCGAATTATTTATTGAGAGTTATTATGATGGTTTTACAACTACCATTACCTTACACTCAGTAAAATTAAATGATATTACTTCGACAATATACACGATAGATAATGCAGAAAGATTTATTTATTTAACTGAACCAACAGAAGTAGAAGAATTCTATCTAAATATAAAAGATAATACAGGGGAATTAATGCTAAATGAAATTACAATAGAAAATGGAAAAGTAGGAACTGGTATGATGATAGATAATTATACTATTATATTACGAGGCGATGTTACTGGAGATGGCTTAATAAGAGTAAATGATGTAATGAAAATAAGTAAGTATACAGTAGAAGGAACTGGTTTAGAAGAAAGATACAACTTATTGGCTGCTGATGTAACAAATGATAGTCTAGTACGAGTAAATGACGTTATGAAAATAAGTAAATATACAGTAGAAGGTGGAAATTTATAAAAACAAAAATGTGTAAATTCAATACACATTTTTTTATTGAAAAAACGCATAAAATTAAGAAAATATATAGTAAATGAATCCTAAAATATGATATACTAAATTAGAATGGTATAAGAGTAGGTGATAATATGATAAACGAAATGACAAATGATGAAATTGAAGGCTTACTGGGTTTAGAAGATATTGAATCTAATCTATTAAAAACAAGAAAAAACGGTTTAACATTAACTGATAACCAAGTTAGTACATTAGGTAAATACAATATCGATGCATCTAAATGCGGAAGTACATCAGAATTATTGTTCATGATAGATCAAATTGATGATACTGATGACGATGACGAACTTACTATGCTTGCTGAACAAATAGCTGAAAATCAATATTATCAAAATACTAGAAAGTGAGTATTTTTATGGCTTCCCCTGAAAAGTTAAAAAAATATCAAAAAGAAAAATTTGAAAGTTATAAAAAAATAAATAACTTAAAAATAAATGATAATGAAGCTTATATTGAAATCAAAGTAAATGATTACAAAAGCATTATTTCAGATTATTCACTTGAAGATAGTCCAGTATTAAAACAAGAATTTATAGAAGTGATTGAAAGAAGAGCTTCTATTATCCCTTTAGACTATCCACTAGTATTAGAAATACATAATAGTACATTCTCATCAGAAGAGAAAATTATTATTAGAAAATTAATAAAAAATCATTTTACATTCATTTCAATTAATAAAGAAGCTGAATTAAAAAGATTAAAACAAAAAAGTGGTTATCTTCTATTAACAGGAATGGTTATGTTAGTAATATCTCTATTAATAGAAAACATCAAAATAATGGGATTAATATTTGAAATATTAAACATCCTTACATGGTTAGGTGTATGGGAGTGTGGAAATCTTGTCCTATTTGATGGAGATAACTTAAATGAAGAAATAATAAAATATAAACACTTATCTAAAATAAGAGTAGTTTATAATAAAGAAAAAACAAAAAAATAAAAATATATGATATAATAAAAAATAGATAAGAATATGGAGGGAATTTTATGGGAGATACAAATCAAAAATTCCAAGTGGAAGTAGAAACTGGCGAAATAATGGATGCTGAATTATTATCAGTTGTAGAAATAGATGGCAAAGAATATGCTGTATATTCTCTAGATAATAAAAATGGCACAGTTGATATTCTTGCATCATACGTAGTAAAAGATGCTGAAGGTTTTGATCAATTAGTAGACATTAATAACCCAATTGATAAAGAAAAAATTTCTAACTTTATAAAAAGTTTAGTTGCTTAATTTGAGGAAGGTGAATCATTATGTTTAATGGTGTAAGAGGAGAAGGTATTAAAAAGTTCTTTAAAGGTAGAAAAGGAAGAAATCTTTCTTTTGCTTCAAATGAACCAATAAAAGTAAAAGCTGGAGCAAACATTGAAGAAATTGCACAAGGTGCAGTAGATAAAAATACCGATAACCTTATTATTGCCTCTTTAAAAGCGACAATTGAAGATTTAAAAATTCAACTAGCTGAAAAAGAAGATAAAGCACTTCGCTCAAAACTTGAATGGGCAGAAGAATATTTAACAAAATTCCAAACTGAAGTAGATAAAATTAGAAAGAAAAAACCAACGCCTATTCCACAACAACCAGATAAAGTAGAACATGAGTTAAAAACCATTTTAAAAAATTTAAAAATGCAAAGTGATCGTATTCTAAAAAGTTTAGGGAAACTTCCTTTCTTAATGGTTCAAGATAATTTTGAAGAAACAAAACTAGAAATAGAAGCAATAAATTCTCAAGTTTCACTTTATGAACAAGGTGTTAAAGCCTATAAAGATAAAGGTGGAAAAGAAGAATACACTAAAATTGTATTTGGTAAATTAAAAGTAATATATAAACTAGTTGCTAGAAAAATAGATGAATTTAAGGATGAATTAAAAGAAACATCAGTAGAAAAATATGAATTAAAACAAAATATAGTTTTATTAGAAAAATTTGCTGACGATTTAGAAAAATTCGCTGAAAGTCCAGAAATATATAGAGCAATTAGAACTGAAGTGGATCAAGAATTAGCAGCAGCTAAGAAGAAAACTGTAGAACCACAACCAGTAGTAGAGCCACCGCTAAATCCACCAAAAGAACCTGCATATCAAGGTGCAATTAACAAATATGAAGAACTATTAAATAATTTAAATCAATTAATGATTGAATTAAACTCATACATATCTAGAGTTGAAAAACTAAATGAATCAAAAGATTTAACTCCAGAAATAATTGGAGAATATATCGAGTTAGATGAAAAAATCAAAAAATGTAATGCTGGTATTAATTCATTAAAAATTTCACTAGAAGAAATTCGTAGAGAAGTAAGAAATGAAAATAAAATTGATATTGCAAAACTAACTTGTATTCAAAATATTAAGTTAGAAAAAATATCACATAAAACAAGCTATGCTCTATATATAGAAAGTTTAGATAGAAAAGCAATTGATGTAATATCAAGAATAAAAGATTTAGAACTATCTAAAACTAATGCTAAAAAAGAAGACTTACCAAAAATTAATGCTGAAATAGCTACATTATATAGATTCTTGCTAGCAATTAATTCATTAGTTGATAATAGAATAGTACATTATAGTAAAGTAAATCGCAGAAATATAAATGATTTATATAAAGCACGTCTAAAGAAGAGAAAAGAAATAGCAGAAGAAAAATCACTAATAAAACCAGAACAAAAAACTGTAATACCTGAAGGAAAAACAGAAATAGAGGTATTCAAAGAAAGTATTGCAGAACTAAGTGATAGTTGGTTAACAGCGATTAAAACAGCTCCAATCGACAGAAAAGGAGTAATCTTATTAGACGAAACATTATTTGCTGAAGCTATGTCTATACTAATTGCTCAGTCACATGATGAAGCAAAATTAAAAATAGTAATAGATGCAAGTAATCAATTCAACACAGCAAGAACTCAACTAATCAAACAAAAAAGAACGCTATTAAACAAATTCCGTGACAAGGTAACTACTAGAATAACATTTATATTCCAAAGTGGTACAATCGCAGAAAATATAGAACCAGGAATTGATCACAACGAATGGTTAACTGAAATAGAATATTCAGAACTACTTTTACTAGCAAGTGAACCTGAATATCTTGAATTTATTCCAAATTCTAAAGGCTTAATTAATGAATACATAGCTGATCAAGAAAAGAAATATCAAGGAATTAAAAAGAAACAACAAAGTGATGTAATTAAAAAACTTTCAACAGAATTTGCAGAACTAATAGCTAGAGTAGAAGAAATTCCATTAGATGAAAATTTCGAAGCAACTGTCCAAGAAATATTTGATTCAATGAAAACAAAATATAGAGTACTTAAAGATTTTGAATGTAGTGCGGATTTAACTTACAATGTTGTAATAATTAAATACCAAATAAATCAATATCAATATAGCTCAGGATCATATAAAGTTGTTCCTCAAGAATTCCCACATGTAATCATGAGTAGAAAAAAACATGCTGAATATAAAGTAAGTAGAAATTTAGTTCCTCCAACAGTTACACCTGTTGAAGAACCTCAAAAAGATGAAGATGATAAAAATGCCCAAATAAAATTTGGTGAAAATAGTCCTATAGATGCTAAAGTAACAAATAGAACTTTAAAACTTGCAACAAATCGTCGTCAAGTAATTGATAGAGCTAAAAACTTAATTATTAAAAATGCTGATCCTATAACAGTATCTTTAATTAAACAAGGTTTAAAAATAAGATATAATGAGAACTTAAGAGATCAATTAAAAGCATTAAATGCTAAATTAAGTTTAGTAAATAAAAATAATTATCGTAGTAGAAAATCTATTAGATTCGATGGAGAAGAAACCGTTCAAGACTTAGCTTTCAAATCTCCAAAAGAAGACTTCAAAATAGAAGACTACAAACTAGAATTAAGACTAGTGGATGATGAGAAAAAACGTAGTGACTTACTATATACATATGATTTAGAACAAATTTCTAATGACTTACATGGAAGAACAAAATAATAATTAGAAAGCACCAACAGGTGCTTTTTATATTGAAAAAAACTACAAAAAAGTGTATATTTATTATAGTAGGGGAATTAGTAAAAGAATAGAAAGGAACGGATTTTATGGAAGAACAAAAAAATAAAAATCAAGAAGAAAAATTTCTAGAAAATGCCGGCCTAGAACACGCTAAAGATACAGTCACAATAATGCCTACAATGATTGATGAAAGCATAGATGATAGAGAAATAAAAAGAGATTTATCATCAATAATTCCTAACTATGAATCGATAGAAGGTAAAGAAGGCACAGAACTAACTAGTAAAGAAACAATACTTAAGTCAGATGGTGCTGAAGTACTAGCAACAATTGATGATTTAGGTGAAGTAACATTCAAAGCTAATTATCAACTACCTTCACAAATTGATATTAAAGAAAGAAAAGAAAAACAAGTAAAAGAAACACAAAAGAAAAAGAAAAAAGAAAAACTAAAACCAAGTAAAGCTGCAAAGAAACAGCAAAATATAATGTCTCTATCAGCACTTATTGTAATAGTTTTTCTAGTAGCATTCTATTTTCTATATGTAAAAGCTCCGGGTGAAGAAGACTTTCAACCATTAAGAGTTACAGTTGAACTAGGAGATACACTTCCTATTAGAACAAGTTCTTATGTAAAACCTGGTATAGAAGGAACAAAAGTAGACGAACTTCTATATGTAAAAGATACATCACAAGTTAAAATAGAAGAAGTTGGTGAATACCAATTTAGTATAAAATATCATGGTATAACAAAATATGGTGTTGTAGAAATAAAAGATACAACAGGACCAACCTTAGAAACACAAGATCTTACAATTACAGAAGGCGAAGACTATAAAGCTAGTCACTTTGTAAATTCATGTAGAGATTATAGTGGATGTAATTACTCATTCCAAGATAATGAAACTACATTAAAATATACATCTCCAGGATCATATATTGTATATATAATTGCAACTGATGCCTTTGGAAACTCAGTAAATAAAAAAGCTAATTTATTTATTGAAGCAAAAGGATTAATAAAAAATTATATAAAACAATCTAGTTACGATTTCAATACAGGGTATGCATTAATAGAAGAGTACCAATTAAACTTTGCAGAATATGCAAACTACTCAATGTTATTTAATGGAAAACATATAACTACATACGAATATTCTGACGAAGAAAAATATCAAGCTGCTAGAAAGATTTACAATGGTGAACTAAATTACGAATGTTTAGACCACGAAAAGAAAATAGTATTTACAAAATCAGTTACTACAGTAGGAAGTAATTATTCTAAACTAGAAGATATTGAAAAATACTTTAGAGAACAAGGATTTATAGAAAAGTAATATTATTACTTTTCTTTTTTTTATCATAATAAAAGAGCATTATTAATGCTCTTTATTATGTAGTAAATAATTGAATCCAATATCTTCTACCATAGAATGTAAATGTACCAACACCCATCTTTTTCCAACGAGTATCTAAAATATTTTGTTTGTGGCCACTAGAAGCAATTAATGCTGAATATGCAGAAGCATCAGTATATTGCCAATAAGCCATATTTTCACCATAGTGCTTAGTACCATTTAAATAACCTGCTTTAAAACCATAATCCTTTAAAATAGTATAGAATCTTCTACCATCAGGTCTAGTATGGGATAATGTATTTCCATAAGTTAATTCAAATGTTCTCATTGTAGCAACTATAGATAAATCATAATCTAATGTAACAGGAGCAACACCATTAGCTTTTCTAGTTTCATTAGTTTTTTCTAAGAAATACTGTCTAGTACTTGCATTAGCAGCTAATACTTCTTCAGCTTCTTGTTTCATTGCTTTAACATTAGTTTTATAATTAGTGAAATCCCATTCAGACCAAGTAGAACCACTAAATGATAATACTTCTATATAGTTGTCACTATATAAATTATAAGTAACTTGACTAGCTAAATGATATTCTTTTGTACCATAATGATCAATTACCCTATATGGGAAGTTTGAACTTGTTTTCTTTTCTATAAATACTCTTTCAGTTTCTGGAGGAGTAGTTGTTCCACCTCCGGAACCGCCACCAGTATCACCGCCAGTAGATCCACCGCCACCTGAACTAGGAGCTTGTTTTCTAGTTACAACTATTTTATAAGCAACAGTTTTATTATCACTATTCTTAACTTTTACATAAATAGTATTAGAACCAACCTTCAAGTTAACAGTTCTAGAACCATAACCTGATATAAATGTTGAACCCTTAGCAGCAGTAGCTGTTATTTTTATTGATTTAACACTGTTTTCAACAGTAACTTTATAAGATTTAACAGAACTTTTAAAAGCAGGAGATAAAGTACCTTTACTAATAGTTAATTTAGTTAAAGATGGATCAGCAACCACAGGAGGTTTTAATGGCTCCGGTGGAGTAGGATTATCTGGCTTACCAGGATTTTCCACATCGCCACCTTCTTCTCCAGAACCAGTTTCTGAACTACTTATATCTTCTTCATTTATAACTTCTTTTTCTTGAATAACTAAAGTAGTGTCACCAATAACACAGTTATTAGACATGTCACAAACATTAACTCTTATATCATAATTTCCAATTTTTAAATATTCATCAGTACCAACTATAGTTGCATTAAAATCTACAATCTGACTATTATCAACAAATATCGCAACAAATCTAGTAGCATCAATAGCTTCACCTTCAGTAATAGTAACACTTTGTAAGTGCACAAAAGGCTTTTGCGTATCTTCTATAACTAATTTAGATTCATATTCTTCATTATTATTCTTTATTAAGGCAGTTAAATTAGTAACACCTCTAACATATGTAGCACCATCTTTAACATAAGTAAAATCAGTAACTTCTAATGCTTTATCGCCTTCTAAATAAGAAACCGTAGCATTACTAGCTAATTTATATGTATCATTAAAATATTCATTTAAATTAGGTAATAAAGCACCTGCTTGTACTTTTAATTCTTCGGCTATAAAACCATCTTTAATACTTAAATATTTAGTACCATTTTGTTCTATAAACTTTATTTCTTCTGCATTACTAGAGAAGTTTTGTATTAATGAAATAGATACAAAGAAACCAGCAGCAAATAAAAAGATAATAGATAAACCAACGATACAAATTAATTTCATTTTTTTATATTTTTCTGATCTAAAAAATCTTTTTAATTTCTTTTTCAACCATATCACCGTACCTTTACTATCTATAATTATACCATAATAAAGCCTAATAAAAAAAGGACTATTCATAGTCCTTTTCAATTTGTCTTATTAACATATCTATTTCTTTTTGTGCTCTATCATCATATGGTAAAACAAATTTTAATATATTATCTCTATT
>JAZOOK010000167.1:0-10511 GCA_045654965.1 Candidatus Coprovivens sp.
AAAAAGTGCCTAAATATAAGGGAAAATTGACGTCAAAGTTCGTCAAGTCCCTTTTTTTTTATATTTTATTTTGTTATACTAACTATGGTGAAAAAGAATGACAACAACAAATTATGATTCAACATCTATAAAAATACTAGAGGGCTTAGAAGCAGTTAGAAAACGTCCTGGTATGTATATTGGTTCTACAGATAAAAGAGGACTACATCATCTTATTTGGGAAATTGTTGACAATGCAATCGACGAAAGCATCAACGGCTATGGAGATTACATCAAAATAACTTTAAATAAAGATGGCTCAGTATCAGTAGAAGACCATGGTCGTGGAGTACCTATTGGAAAACATGAAAGTGGTTTATCAACACCAGAAGTAGTATATACTAAATTACATGCCGGTGGTAAATTCGAAGAAGCAGGATACAAAGTATCTGGTGGTTTACACGGAGTAGGTGCATCAGTAGTTAATGCCTTAAGTACAAAAATGGATGTAACTATACATAGAGAAGGTGTTATTAGTAACATCAAATTCGAAAATGGTGGACACTGTGTTCAAAAACTAAAAACAATTGGTACAACAAATAGAACTGGAACAACAGTAACATTCTTACCAGATCCAGAAATATTTAAAAGTACTAATTTTTCATTCACTACAATTACAGAAAGAATGCAAGAAAGTGCATTCCTACTAAGTGGTATAACTATTGAAGTAGTAGATGAAGAAGATAAACGTACAGCAAAATTCCATTATGAAAATGGACTTATTAATTTTATAGAATACATTAATGATGGCAAGACTGTATTACATAAAGTTATTAACTTCAATGGTATAAAACAAGGTATCGAAGTAGACATAGCTCTTCAATATCAAGAAGGATATAATGAGAATATCCTATCATTTGTTAACAACGTAAAAACAGGTGATGGCGGTTCTCATGAAACTGGTTTCAAATCAGGTATCACAAAAGCTTTCAATGACTATGCTAAAGAAAACAATGTCTTAAAAGGAAAAGATACTAACTTTGAAGGTAGTGATGTACGTGAAGGATTAAGTGCTGTAATTAACTTAAAAATTCCAGAAAATTTATTACAATTTGAAGGACAAACAAAAGGTAAATTAGGTACACCAGAAGCTCGTACTGTAACAGAACAAATAACTTATGAAAATATGAAATTCTTCCTTGAAGAAAACAGAGAAACAGCTTTAATGATCGTAGAAAAAGCCTCTCGTAGCAAAGTTGCTCGTGAAGCAGCCAGAAAAGCAAGAGAAGCAGCTCGTCAAGGAAAAGGAAAAGAAAAGAAAGATAAAATCTTAAGTGGTAAACTAGCTAAAGCAACAGGTAAAGATGTTTCTAAAAATGAATTATTCCTAGTCGAAGGAGATTCTGCCGGTGGATCAGCAAAAACTGGTAGAAATAGAGAAACACAAGCGATACTACCACTAAGAGGTAAAGTACTAAACTGTGAAAAAGCTTCAAACAACGATATAAACAATAACGAAGAATTAAATACATTAACATATGCTATCGGAGCAGGAATTGGTAACGAATTTGACCCAACAGAATCAAACTATGGAAAAGTAATAATCATGACCGATGCCGACGACGATGGGGCACATATCCAAGTATTACTTCTAACATTCTTCTATAGATTCATGCGTCCATTAATTGAAGCAGGAATGCTATATATTGCAAATCCACCTTTATACGCCTTAGACTTTGGTAAATATAAAGAATATGTTGCAACAGACGAAGATCTAGAACAAAGAAAAAAAGAAGTAAAACAAGCATACAAAGTACAACGATTCAAAGGTCTTGGTGAAATGGATGCAGAAGAGTTATATGACACAACAATGAATCCAGAAACAAGAAGTTTAATAAAAGTAACAATAGAAGATGCTGCTCTAGCAGAAAAGAGAGTATCAGTACTTATGGGAGATAAAGTTGAACCACGTAAAGAGTGGATTGAAGAAAACGTAGACTTTACTTTAGTAGACGGATTTAGGAGGTAATCAAAATGGCTAAACAACAAGAAGAAAAAACAATCATCGAGAAAATATATGATTATACTCTAGAAGATATAATGGGGGATAGATTTGGAAGATACTCTAAATCTATCATCCAAGACCGTGCCTTACCAGACGTAAGAGATGGTCTAAAACCAGTCCAAAGAAGAATCCTTTATACAATGTGGGAAAGCAAAAATACTCACGACAAACCTTATCGTAAATGTGCAAAAGCAGTAGGGGATGTAATGGGTAAATACCATCCACATGGAGACTCTTCTATATATGGTGCAATGATATACATGTCACAACCATGGAAAATGCGTGAAGTATTCATTGATATCCATGGTAACAACGGTTCAATCGATGGTGACGGTCCAGCCGCTCATCGTTATACTGAAACAAGACTTACAAAGCTAGCTTTAGTAACGTTAAAAGATATCAACCGTGATGCAGTAGAAATGACACTTAACTATGCAGACGAAGACTTAGAACCAACAGTTCTACCAGCACATTTTCCAAACCTATTAGTAAATGGATCAACTGGTATCTCTGCAGGTTATGCAACAAACATACCTCCACACAACCTAAGCGAAGTAATTGAAGCGACAATTCATAGAATAGATAATCCTAACTGTCGTTTAGATACAATCCTTAATATAATAAAAGGACCAGACTTCCCAACCGGTGGTGTTGTAGAAGGAAAAGAAGGACTACTTCAAGCCTATACAACAGGTCGTGGAAAAGTAGTAGTTAAAGCTAAAACAGAAATAATAAAAGAAAAAGGTACTCATCAAATAGTAATTCATGAAATACCTTATGATGTATTAAAAGAACAACTACGTAAAAAAATAGAAGATATTAAAATAGATAAAAAAGTTGAAGGAATAGCTGATGTAATAGATGTTTCTGATAAAGAACACATGGCAAAAATCATCATTGAACTAAAAAAAGATGCCAATGCAGAACTTATCTTAAACTACTTATTCAAAAATACTGACTTACAAGTAAACTACAACTTCAACATGGTAGCAATAGTAAATCGTCGTCCAAAACAACTAGGTATCTTAGAAATATTAGACGCATTCATTGCTCATCAAAGAGATGTAATTCTACGTCGTACTAAATTCGATTTAAAGAAAGCTAATGAAAGATTACATATCGTAGAAGGTTTATTAAAGGCTGTAGATATCTTAGATGAAATCATCAAGATAATCAGAAACTCTAAAAATAAACAAGATTCTATTGATAACTTAGTAAAATCATTTGACTTCACTGTAGAACAAGCTACAGCAATCGTAATGATGAGATTATATACTCTATCTAATACAGATATAAATCTATTATTAGAAGAACAAGACAATCTACGTAAAATGATAGAATTCTTAACTTCAATTATCGAAGATGAAGAAGTATTGAAAAAACAAATGAAGATTAGTCTAAAAGAAATAGATAAAGAATTTGGTAACCCTCGTCGTACAGAAATAAGAGACGAAGTAACAGAAATCAAATTTGATGCTAAAGACATGATACCTAAAGAAAATGTTATCGTAGTCGCAACAAATGAAGGTTATGTAAAACGTATACCTCTTAAATCTTACGTATCATCTAGTGGAGAACCAACAACTCTAAAACCAGGTGACTTCATAAGAGGACTATATAGCACTACAACATTAGATACATTATTAATGTTTACTAACTTAGGTCATTACTTATACGTACCAGTTCATGAAATAGTAGAAACAAAATGGAAAGAACTAGGAAAACATATTAGTAACTTAATCCAAATAAGTGCAGAAGAAAGAATTATCTCAGCAATGATTCTAGATAATCCAACTGATAATGTAATAATGACTACTAAACAAGGTACAACTAAACGTACTAACCTAGAAGAACTAATCGTAAGTCGTTATACTAAGCCAATCAATGCAATGAAATTGAAAGATGGCGATGAAGTAGTATCGGTAGTAAAAGACAACGGAAGAGCAATCTTCGTAACAGAAACAGGTTACTATTTAAATATTGATTCAAACGAAATACCTTTAGTAGGAGCAAAAGCTTCAGGAGTTAAAGGAATTAATATTAAAGATGATGAAGTAGTAACATGTATGTCTCCAGAAAACTACGACGAATACATAACAATCTTCACTAACAAAAATACATCTAAACGTATTAAACTAAGTGAACTTGATCAAATGACTCGTGCTAAAAAAGGTTCAACATTAATCAAAAAAGTAAAATCAACTAACTACAAAGTAACAAACGCTATCTCAGTAAACAATAGAGATGTAGTAAGTTTAAAAACAGATGGAGAGTTCAAAGAAATAAAAACAACTGAACTACCAATAATGGATCTTTCATCAACTGGAAGTACAATTTGTAAAACACCAGTAGAAGAAACATTCAAAGTGGCAGAACTTGTTGAAAGAAAACTTGAATTATTCCAAGGTGCTATTCCTAAAAAAGAATTAGATAAAAAAGAAGAACCTGAAATGGAACTTCCAGCACTTAAAGAAGAAACTCAAGAATTAACAATTGAAGATTTTATCGACGATTTTAAATTATAGTAAAAAAATCACTTATTAAACATACACTTTAATAGGTGATTTTTTATGTCCAAAGAATCTTTTAAAAAATTTATTAGAACAAAACCAGAACTAGTAGAATATGTTACAAATGGAGAAATGACTTGGCAAAAATTTTATGAACTATACGACATATATGGTGAAGACAATAATATTTGGGATAAATATCAAAAAAAATCAACAATCAAAGTAAGTGAACTAATAAACAAATTCAATCCTGAAATATTACAAAAACATTTAGAAAGTGCTCAAAAAGCCTTAGATGTCTTCAGTGAATTTGCAACAAAAGGAACAGAAAATTTAACAAACAACATAAAACCCAATATCGAAAAACCATTAAACAAATTCTTTGGAGACTAAAATGAAAAAAGAAATAATGGACCAATTACTAAAAGATAAACTACTAGAGTATCTAAAACAAAACACTCACTATATAAAAAAATTAAAAAGAGATCCATCATTCTACAAAGAATTCAAAAAAATAATCAAAGAAAAATATAAACTAAGAACATCAGATAAAATATCAGAAATAATGAACGATATAGAAGTTATTTCCAACATCATTAGTACCATAAACTAATATTGAAAAAATATCATTTTTATATTAATATATATAATAGAAGAAGATGATAAAATGGAAAAAATAAAAACAAAATTAGAAAATATAAAATTAGAAATATTATTCATGATAGTATTATCAGCAATAGTAATAATAGCAGGTATTTCAATATTTGGTATAACAACAAAAAATAAAAAAATAGATAACTTCAAAGAAGAAGCCGAATCGCTATTAACAATAGCCAAAAACATATATCCAGCATTAGAAAAATCAGGTAATCAAAACTACATAATTACTAGTGAAGATGGAAGTACTAAATCAGTATGTATTACAATAACAGGTTTAGAAGAAAATGATTATCTTACAAAAGAATACAAAGATTGGTCAGGATATATTGTAGTAGAAAAACAAAGTGATAACTACACATACACACTTTGGGGAACAAATAAAAAATATGTTCTAAATGGATATAATTTAGAAGAAATCAAAAACGCTACTACTTCTAAAGAAATAACTAAATACAATAACGAAGAATTCGAAAGAGAAGTTACATCTTCATACGAAGGAAAAAGCGGTAAAAAATACAATTCGTCTTGTATAAGCAAAAAGGTAGAATAACTACCTTTTTTCATGTTATAATTTTATGGGGAGAGTGATAACATGTTAATAATAGGAAGTCACGTATCATTTGGTAAAAATCAACTATTAGGTGCAACAGAAGAAGCAATAAGCTACGGTAGTAATACATTCATGTTTTATACTGGAGCACCAACAAATACAGTAAGAAAAAATATAGAAGAAAATTATACACAAAAAGCAATAAATCTAATGAAAGAAAATAACATAGATATAAATAATGTAGTATGTCATGCACCATACATCGTAAATCTAGGTAATAAAACAGATCCAGATAAATATCAATTTAGTAAAGAATTTATAAAAAAAGAATTACAACGTTGTGATGAAATGGGGATTACAAAAATGGTTCTACATCCAGGTAATGCTATAGGTATTACACCAGAAGAAGGATTAGATAACATAGCAGAAGCTCTAAACTATATCTTAGATGGTACTACTAAATGTTTAATACTACTAGAAACAATGGCCGGAAAAGGAACAGAATGTGGTCGTACAACAGAAGAACTTGCTTACATAATAAATAAAGTAAATAATAAAGACCAAATAGCAGTATGCCTAGACACATGTCATTTAAATGATGGTGGATATAATATCAAAGAATTTGATAAATACCTAGATGAATTTGATTCTCTAATTGGTATAGATAAAATCAAATGTATACATATTAACGATTCAAAAAATGAACAAGGTTCACATAAAGATAGACATGCTAACTTTGGAGTAGGTTCACTAGGATTTGATACATTAATAAATATTATCTATAACGAAAGACTAACTAACGTACCAAAGATACTAGAAACACCATATATTGGAGATACAGATGACTCAAAAGAAAGATTATATCCTCCATATAAATACGAAATAATGATGATACAAAATAAAGAATTTAATCCATTATTTCTAGAAGAAATAAGAAAAGAATATAAAAAGTGATAATTAACCAATTATTACTTTTTTATGTTATAATATAATAAGTGAGAGTAGGGAATAAAAATGGCGAATATCTTTTTTCAAGTGTCATCACTGGCACACATAATAGTAACTGCAATAATTTATTTATCAAAAACAAAACAAAAAACAATAGAAAATCACGTATATAGAAGTTTAATACTATTTGCATTTGGAACATTAACATTAGACATAATAAGTATTCTATGTGGAACTTATTTACAAAATAAAATGGTTAATGAAATAGTAGGTAAACTATACTTATCAGGCCTTGTATCATGGATGATAATATATACATATTATTTATTTGTAATAACACATCAAAAAAGTAAAGTACGTCTCTTAATGTCAGAAAACGAAGATTCAAAACTATATCTAGACGGAATGAAAAAAGCAATGTTATTAAATTTAATAATAGTTATATTAATGATGGTATTACCACTATTTTCTCAATACACAAGTGGAAGATATAGTATGTCTGGCCCAGCTGAAATATTCAGTTACATAATTGGAGCAGTATGTATATTAGCATGGTTAGTAATATTCTTCCGTGCACTTAAAGATACAAAAAAACAAAATAAAAGACTTATCTTAATATCAATTTTAATAGCTGTTGGAACACTAACAGTACAATTAATAGTTCAAGATTTAGTACTAACATCATCAATCGGCGCCTTCGTAACTATCTTAGCTTATTTCATGTTAGAAAATCCTGACTTACATTACATAGAAGAACTTAATATCGCAACAAGACAAGCAGAATCTGCTAACCATGCTAAATCAGATTTCTTATCAAGTATGTCACATGAAATCAGAACACCACTTAATGCAATAGTTGGTTTTTCACAAGCATTAGCAAAAGAAGATATCTCTGGTTCAGCAAAAGATGAAGTAAAAGAAATTCTAAACGCTTCAACAACACTTTTAGAAACAGTAAATGGTATCTTAGACATATCAAAAATAGAAGCTAACAAAATAGAATTACTTAACGTAGATTACAGTACTAAAAAATTAATAAACGAAGTAATCAGTCAAGCGAATTCAAGAATCGGAAGCAAACCTCTTGAATTCAAAGTAGACATAGATCAAGATATTCCACCAGTACTATATGGAGATGTAGTAAGAATAAAACAAATAATTTTAAATTTATTAACTAATGCCATAAAATATACAAAATCAGGATATGTAAAATTTAGAATAGATACACAAACCAGTCAAAATAAATGTCTATTAACTATCATGGTAGAAGACACAGGAATAGGGCTAACAAAAGAAGAAATAGACCTATTATTCGTTAAATTCCAAAGATTTGAACTTGATAAAAACATAAATATCTTAGGAACAGGTCTAGGTATGGCAATAACAAAAGGTCTATTAGATTTAATGAATGGAGAAATAGCAATAGAAAGTGAACACGGTAAAGGATCTACATTCACAATTATTTTAGAACAAGAAGTATCTTCAAAATCAATTGATGAAATAGCAGGCGAAGAAGAACTACTAAAAATAGAACCATTCAACGCTACAGGACAAAGAGTATTAGTAGTAGACGATAATAAAATAAATCTAAAAGTAGCAGAAAAAATGCTATCTGAATACAAAGTTACTATCGATATGGTAGACAGTGGTAGAGAATGTATTAACAAAATCATCGCTGGTGAAAAATACGACTTAATACTTTTAGATATCATGATGCCTAAAATGAAAGGTCCAGAAGTACTAAAAAACTTAAAAGAACAACCAGGATTCAATACACCAGTAATTGCCTTAACAGCTGATGTTGTATCAGGAATGGATGAAAAATATACAGCTCAAGGATTTAATGATTGTTTACCAAAACCAATCGTTGAAGAAGAATTATTCTATTTACTAAAACGTTACTTAAAAGAAGTAACTGATGAAGGTTTATTAGAAGATAATTACTCATCTATAGAAACACCAGTAGAAGTTGTATCTCCAATAGTAAAAGAAGTAATTGAACCAACTCCAGTAGTAGAAGAAGAACCAGTTGTAGTTGAAGAACCGGTAGTTGAATCAATTGAATTACCAGCACCAGCAAATGAAGAAATTGAACTACCTTCATTAATCGAAGACTTACCAAAATTGTCGGAACTAAAAAAACAACCTGAAGAAGTTCAAATAATAGAAGAAATCAAAGAAGTAATAGAAGAAACAAAAGAAGGCACTATAACATCCGAAGTCAAAACAACAAACGATAGATTTGAACTTATAGAAATGTTAAGTGCTAACAAAGAAAATCCAACTGAATATGCAAAATTATCTACACAAATAAAAGAAATTGCAGAAAAAATTGGATTAAAAGAATTAGCTGCTATGGCATATGAACACGAACTAGCAGGTAAAGCATCATATCAAGAATTTATTACAGATAATTATGATACATTTATAAATGAAATAATAAATAACATTAATGTAATAAAAGAAAATATAAGTAAGGAATAGGGGTGATTAGATGAACACATATCTACAAATATCAGGATTAGCATATTTAATACTAATAGCTATAATGTACTTTGGTAAAAAGAATATCGATACTATTGAAAATAGATTATTTGGTGCAATGGTATTCTTTACCTTTATAGTAATCATATTAGATATAATAAGTAGATTATATGCAATCTATTACCCAGTTACTCAATTTAGTGAATATTTATTTAAATTAAATATTTTTGGTTTTGTAGGATATTTAATACTTTATTCATTTTATATATTTATACAAACATCAAAAAAGAGTGTTGGATTAGTACCATATAAAGAAAATCCAAATAGAGAATACTTTAAAATAACATTGTTAATAATGATAGTATTTCTACTATTAACAATGCTAGCAATCTTACCTCTACCTATAACTCTAACTGTAACAGGAGAAGAGCTTATAGTAACAGGACCAGCTATGTATGCATCATATGTAACTGGTGGTTGCTGTGCAGCATCTTGGATAATTATGGTCTTCTCAGTAAAAGATAAAAACAAACATCAAAAACTAATTCCAATATACGCATTCTTAGGTATCTGCCTTATGTGTGTATTCTGTCAAATGATAATACCACAAATGTGTTTTATATCTCCGATGATAGAATTCGTTACAGTATTAACATTCTATACAATTGAAAATCCAGACGTTAACTTAGTAGAAAAACTAAACGTAGTAAAAAAAGAAGCTGAAATAGCAAATAAAACAAAAACTGATTTCTTATCTAGTATGTCTCACGAAATAAGAACACCATTAAATGCTATAGTAGGTTTTGGTCAAGCCTTAGCTAAAGAAGATATTTCAGGTACTGCTAAAGAAGAAGTACATGATATTATCATGGCATCAAATACACTACTAGAAATAGTAAATGGAATCTTAGACATATCTAAAATTGAAAGTAATAAAATTGAAATAATAGAAGCTGAATATAGTACACAAAAAATGATTAAAGAAGTAACAAGTTTAATCAACGCTAGAATAGCTAGTAAACCTATAGATTTCAAAATACTAGTAGACGATAAATTACCTGATGTACTATATGGTGATCAAATGCGTGTTAAACAAATTATGATAAATTTATTAACTAACGCAGTAAAATATACCAACGAAGGAAGAATCTTATTACAAGTTAAAGCAAATAATGTAAAAGATATTTGTAAATTAACTATCGAAGTATCAGATACTGGAATTGGTATGACAGAAGAAAGTCTAAAACAATTATTTACAAAATTCCAACGTTTCGATATCAACAAAAACATCAATGTTGAAGGTACTGGTCTAGGT
>JAZOOK010000168.1:0-4095 GCA_045654965.1 Candidatus Coprovivens sp.
AATTCCTTATAAAGAAGACTATGATTTTAATAATACTACTAATCGTACTATACTAGAAGATCATGGTATCAATCCTGATGTTTGTGATGTTATGTATAGTGAAAATAAAATTAATAGAATTATTCCAATAAACGAATTAAACAATGAGTAATATATTTGAATTAAAACAAACTCTTCTTAATATTTTTGATATTATAGAAGAAAATGAAGGAGAAATTACTCCAGAACTAGAAGAACAACTTATTATTACTAGAGAATCTTTTAATGATAAAATCGAATCTTATACAAATGTTATAAAACTTTTAACAAAAGATGTAGAACTTATCAAAGAAGAAAAAACTCGTCTTAATGATTTGCAAAAATCAAAAGAAAAAACTATAGATAGGCTAAAATCTATTATGGTTGATGCTATAGAAGAATTTGGTAGTACTAGTAAAAGTGGTACTAAATTCTTAGATTATGGTAGAGGTAAAGTATCTATAAGAACTACTCAAAGTGTGGAAATTGATGAAGATTCTACTAGTAGATTTATCAATAGATTTATTGATTGTCTTACATATCTAAATATTCAAAATCAACTTCATAAAGATATTGTTGATACAAAAGAACTTATAGAATATTCTAATTCTAAAAGTCCTAGTGAAGAAGAAGAAGGCATAGAACGAATACCTTTTGATTTAGAAGATTTAAAACAACTTAATGCAGATATAAATTTAGATATTCCTATAGAAGAATTGATTAATTCAGATAAAGGTTTTAATCTAATTAAAGCGTTGATTGATTATAATACTTTTAATATTAAACCTAAAACTAATAAATCAGATATTAAAAGAGAAGCTAAAGAACATCAAACAATGCCAGTATTTGCTAAATTAGTAAACAATAAAACAATAACTGTAAAATAAATATTATGTCTAGATATAATGTTAATGGTTTGCCTTGGGCTATAGGAACTGATGTTTCTGATTGTTCAACTTCTAATGAAGTTATGGAAAAATCAGGTTTAAATTTTATAGTTGACAAGTGTGATTTAATGGCTCGTATGCCATTTGGTTTAAAAAGAAATAATATAGTTAATGAACTAGCAGGAGAGTTCTCTAGAGATGGTTATATCTTTAGAGAACTTCCTGGAGCTTATGCTACATATAGAGCTGATAATTCTCAACCTTTAGGCTTAGTGGGAAGTAAATATGAGGTTGTTCAAAATGTTGACGCTTTTAAATTCTTTGATGATGCTATTGGTTATGGAAAAGCTAGATGGGATAAAGCTGGTATTCTTAATGGAGGCTGTAAAATTTATTTAAGTGCTAAACTTCCAGTAGAAACTATTGTAGGTCAAGATAAAATCGATAATTATCTTGTATTCAGTAATTCTCATGATGGAACTAGTTCTGTAAATATTTTATTTACTCCCATTAGAGTTATTTGCACTAATATGTTAAATTCAGCTCTTAAATCAGCTGATAGTTATATTCGTATTAGACATACTCAATCTGCTAAAGAAAAGTTACAAAGAGGTTCTGAAATTTTAAGAATTGCTTGTCAACATGCTAATACTGCTCAAGAATTTTATAATAGTCTTACTAAAATTAATATGAGCGATGATAAAGTAATGGAATATCTTGCTAATCTCCAGTTAACCGATAAAGAACGTGAAGCTCTTCTTGATTTCGATAGTAAGAATGGTTATAAAAAACTCATGATGAAAGACTATCTTACTATTGAAAGAACTGGTATTAGTTCAAGAAAAGCCAACCAAATTGCTAGTACATTTGAATATTATCTTGATGGTATAGGTCAAAAACATATCGCAGGTACTGCTTGGGGTGCTTATAATGCTGTAACTGGTTTCTATTCTAACGTAGCAAATCTTGAAGGCGAAAAACGTGTAGAATCTCTCCTCTACGGGGGAGCTAATTCTAACATGATTAAAGCGTTAAGAGCTGCTTATGATTATAGAAATGTTGCATAAGATAATGAACTAGATTGTCGCCCTCCCCCGTAGGAGAATTGTTGAATTAACGATAGCAAAGGTTGTATATTTCAATTATTATACTTACCTTTGCTATCATTTATAATACTTAACATAATAAAACTAATATGAAAGTAAAAGTTAAAAAATTAGTTAAATCTGCTGTTATACCTCAATATGCTAAAATAGGAGATGCGGGTCTTGATTTAACTGCTGTAAGTTACCTTTATGATGAATTGACAGATTGTCATATTTATGGTACTGGTCTTGCATTTGAAATTCCTTATGGTCATGTAGGTTTAGTGTTTCCTCGTAGTTCTAATAGAAAGACTAATGCCTATATGCCTAATCATGTAGGTGTTGTAGATAGTGGTTATAGAGGTGAAGTTATGGTTAGCTTTAAAAACAGAGACAGAGAACCTGGAGCTATAAACGAACTTATTAGACCTTATGAACTAGGTGATAGAGTTGCTCAACTAATTATAATGCCTTATCCTAATATTGAATTAGAAGAAAGTTTTGAACTTTCTGAAACAGAAAGAGGAACTGGAGGTCATGGAAGTACAGGTAGATAAAAGTAATAAAGTAAATAGTATTAACAAAGCTAAAGATAATTTAGTTAATTTTAAAAATAAACAAGATTATAAATTAGCTTCTCATAATACAATGTCTTATTTAACTCCAAGAACTTTTCTAGATAGACTTTTAGCTTTTACAGCAAGATGTCAATCTAAAACTATTCAAGAACAGATTGAAAAGTATGGTGTTAAATTAGTAGATTTACGATTTAAATTTAATAAAAAAGGTCAAGTATTCTTTGCACATGGAGCTATTGAATATAAAGGTTCTATTGGTAAAACTTTAGAATATCTTAATAGCTTTAAAGATTTTCCAGTTAGAGTAATGCTAGAAAATAAACCTGGAGAACATGAAACTTCTTTTAAAACTTGGTGTGCTTATTTAGAAAGAACTTATCATAATATTAAGTTTTTTGGAGGTCGTAATAAATGGACTTGGAAAGAACTTTATAAGTTTAAAAATGAGCATCCTTCTTTAGAAGATAAATATTCTTCTTGTAATGTAAATGAACCTGGTAAACCTAAAACTGGAACTATTATAGATGATCTTTGTCCTATTTGGTATGCTAAAAAGCATAATAGAAAAAATAGAATTAAAGGTACAGATAAAGAATATTTAATGATAGATTTTGTAGAAATAAAATAATTAATAATTTAAAATTTTTAAAAGTATGGTAGAATATCAAAAACGAATGATTGAAGAACATAAAGAACTTGTTCTTAAGATTAACTCTCTTCATAACTATATTTATAGTGATTTGTCTAATAATGACCACAAAGTAGAATTTGCTAATAAGTGTATTCAACTTGCAGCTATGAAGAAATATGAAGAAGCTCTTAGAGCTAGATTGAACAATTGTGGTATCGTCATTGATAACGATTGTTATTTTGAAAAAGTAGATTCTATTCCTACTCCAAATGAATAAAGTTGTATATTTAGGTACTACTTTAAATTGTGCAGCTTGTAGAATACAAGAACGAATACTTGAAGAAGTATTAGAAGATAGACGTGATGTATGTCTAAAAGTTTGCGATTATCTTGAACTTCCGGATTTCATTCAAACAAACGTTTTATTAGAAGATTTTCCTGTTATAGTATTTATAAAAGATGAAATAATAAAATATACAGTAGTAGGAACTTTATCTGCTAAAAAGATAAAACGATTAATGGAAGATATTGAGTTTTAATTAAAGGGGGTGATTAATTCACCTCCTATTTTTTATTTTATTATGGATAGAGAAAATATAAATGACCTTTGTAAAGAATTTATTAATAGAATGAATTATACTATTCTATTTAATTCTACAAATAAAGTAAATCATATAAATAAAATTGTTTATTTGTGTGATAATAAAGATACTATTACTATACTAAAAGCTATACTTAAAATAGTATTTTGGAATACTCCTATAAATGTTTATCTATATTTTATAAAACATTTTGAAAAGTATAATATAAAATATTTTACTACTAGAGCTCTAGCAGTACATTTATACAACTTGTTACTTGAATATGATGATAGTTTTATAAACTACAATTATAAT
>JAZOOK010000169.1:0-5637 GCA_045654965.1 Candidatus Coprovivens sp.
AAATATATGATATGTTGAAATAAAAATGACAATGAATTAAAAATGTTAAGATATACACAAATATTTAAGAATGTCAATACCAAATATTGACATTCTTTTTTATTTTTCGATATAATAGTGGTGAATAGTACAGAAGGGAGTGTTTTTATGAATGACTTAATACAATTAATATCTACTAATGGAATTGGTGTTGTATGTGTAGCTTATTTAATTTATTTTCAATCTACTACTATGAAAGAAATGTTAAAAACTTTAAGTAGTATTAATGAAAGATTAACAATAATTGAAAATGAAATGAAAAAAGAGGTTTAAATATGGAAAAGTTTATGTATGTTAGTCCATATATGAGAATTACACAAGGTTATATGTTAGGTAGTCACGTTGGAAGTTATGCAATAGATGACGGAGGAAGTGACACCGGAACAGACTTTATTATTGCACCTTATAGTGGAGTAGTAAAACAGATTTATCCTCAATATGAAAATGAAGTTTTCTTTGAAAGTGATGAACCTGTATTATTTGCAGACGGTACAGTTGATTATGCTACTACTATGTTTTGTCACCAGAATAGTCCAATGGCTTTTGGTATGTGTATTGGTAAACACTACAAACAAGGTGAAAAAATTTATATGGAAGGTAGAAGATATAAAGGTGTAAATAATCATTATTTAATAGCAACTCATTTACACGTAGAATTTGCTAGAGGTAAATATTGTGGTTGGTATAAAAATAATTGTGGTTATTACTCATTAAGAAATGCTAAAAAACCGGAAGATTGTTGTTTTATTAGTGATTCATACAAAATATTATGTGATTATGGATATAAATTTAAAAATGTTAAAGATTATGTATATAATTTAGGAAACTATAAAACACTATATAATATGAATGTTAGACGTGGAGCGTCTATTAATGAAGGTATTAAAAAAGTAAGTGAACTAACTAAAGACGGACAAAGAAACGCAACATCTAATAATCCGAATGATAATGCAGTATATAAACAAGGTACAATATTTACTGCTAAAGAGATTATAAAAGATAACAATTATTTGTGGGCGAAAAGTCCTAGTGGATATATATGTTTAAAAGATAATAATAATATTTATTGTGAAAAGGTATAATAAATGGCTTGGATAAGTGCAGATAGATATTTAAATCAATCTGAAATGGAAAACAACGCAAACATAATTATCAATTATTATAGAGGTGTTGGATTAGATGACCGTACTATTGCAGCTATACTTGGTAATATGCAAGCAGAATCTACACTGTCACCAGTTTTAACAGAACGTGGAGGTGGTGGAGGTTATGGATTAGTACAATGGACACCAATGTCTAACTTAACTGACGCTTGTAGCTTTTTAGGATTATCACCTTATACGTCTGGTGATGTACAAATACAAGTTATTATACAAGAGATAATAGGTAGTCAAAGTATTAGACAATGGTATACTTCTCAAGGGTTTATTAGTAACTATTATAATTCTGGTGCTACTTCCGATATGATTGGAATAACTGGAAATGATTTTTTACATAATACTATGGGTTGGAATCCAGATAAACTAGCAATAATGTTTATGGCTGGATATGAAAGACCTAGTTACAATCCATTAATAAATCATTACACTAATAGACAACAATACGCCTTAAATTGGTTTACATATATGGGTGGAGTTGTACCACCAACACCAACACCAACAAATAAAGAAAATAAGTTTAATTTTGTACTATTTAATAAAAGAAGGAGATTAATAAATGGATAAGCAAAGTTTTTTAGATAAATTAAAATCTGTGGGAACAAGTGAAGATGAAGTTGAAAGAAGAACTATTTTATCAGAGCTAACGGACGAAGTATCAAGAGTATATGATGAGAATATAAGTTTAAATGAATCTAATAAAAATTATATTGATGACAATGAAAAATTAAGAAGTGCTAATATGCAGCTATTTTTAAGAATTGGAGATAATAAAACTCCAGAAGAAGTAACAAAAGATTTAACTGGTGTAAAAGAAGAAGAAACACCAGAACCTAGAAAATTTGAAAATTTATTTGATGATAAGGGAGGATTGAAATAAATGAATATAACTGAAATTTTAAATACAATTCGTGATAATGCTAGTGATATGTATAGAGAAAGAATACCAGTAGCAACACAAAATAATATAGAAAGCGTACAAGAGGCAATGTGTGACCCTAATAACGCAGTTGTAACAAATGAATTTATGTCATCACTATTAAATATGATTATTAAAGTAGTAATCCATAATAAACTATTCTCTAATCCTTTAAAAATGCTTAAAAAAGGTAAAAAACCTTTAGGTGATACTATTGAAGAAATATACAACAACTTTATTAAAGCAGAAGTATATGACCAAACTGGTAGTGCTTTATTAAATAGAAAACTTCCAGATACTAAAACAGTATTTCACAGAATGAATAGACAAGATAAATATAAAGTAACAGTAAACGCAGAAGAATTATTTAAGGCTTTTTCAAGTTGGGAAAAACTACAATCTTATATAGGTAATATTATTAATACTTTATATAACTCTAGTGAATTAGATGAATTTGTTTTAACTAAACAATTATTAAAACAAGCATACGATAATAATGCTATTGTTGTAGTAGATGTACCTGATCCTTGTGTTAATGATGTAAATGGTAAACAATTTATTAAGATTGTAAAAACTGTATCTGGTGATATGGTATTTCCTAACTCAAATAACAATGCTTATTTAACTGCTCAATCAAGTGATGACAAACCTATTATTACATTCTCAAGAAAAGATGAACAAGTGTTAATTATTGATAATCCTACAAATGTATCTATTGATGTAAATGTATTAGCTAGTATTTTTAATATGAGTGTAGCAGAATTTAATGATACTAAAAAGATTGTTATTGACGCTTTCCCAGACCCAGATGTTAGAGCTGCTTTAGTAGATGAAGAATTCTTCCAAATTTGGGACGATTTATTCCTATTTAAGAGATTTGAAAATCCAGAAGGATTATATGACAACTACTATTTACACGTATGGCAAACACTAGCTTATTCACCTTTAGTTAACGCAGTAATATTTAAAGTTGCAAGTGATGAAGATGATGATGATGTTGTTGAAACATTCTCAATTACTAAAACATTACCTACTGGTGTAACTTCAACAAATAAAAGAACTACAGTATCTGAAGGAAGTTCTTATTCAACAACTTTAAAAGGTGTAAAAGCTACTGATACGGTAACTATAACAATGGGTAGTACTACAGTTGAAGAAGTTGAAACACCTACAGATATAACAGAAGATGTTTATGATTCTGATACTGGAAAAATTGCTATTGATAGAGTAACAGATGATATTGTAATAACAGTAACAAGAGTATAACAAGCTAAGGTGGTGGAAAAGTCCACCACCTATTTTTATAGAAAGGAATGATAAAATGAATCAAGGTAGAATAAGTCCTTTACCACATTGGGTATTAACTGATTATCAAAGTGCTTTTTATGATTCTGAATCTGGAACAGTTTTACAAGCACTAGCAAGAATTTATCCTAAAATTGAGGAACTTATAACAGATTATAATAATTATGTAAAAAGAATCGATAATATAATTAATGAATTTCAAACTGGTATGATACAAGATTTTGATTGTTTTAAAAATTGTATTATAACAACAATGACAGATTATATTCAAAGTATTGATACTAAAATGAGTGTTCAAGATTCATTTATAGCAGATAAATTTAATGAAATAGATAAAACTATAGCAGATAAATTTGATGAACAAGATGAAAATATTGAAAATGCTATTAATTATATGAAAGATAATATAATACAAACTGCTACAAATATAATAAATCAAGCTATTGAAAATGGAGATTTAAATGTTGGATTCCTATATAATCCAACTAATGAATCATTAAATTTTATAGTAACAAGGGAAGGTGATTAAAATGAATCAAGAAGTAAAAGTAATTAATGGTTATCTTGTCAAAGATGAAAAAGCTATTAGAAGTTATAATACAGTAGCTTTCATGAAAGCAGATACTAAATTAAGTGTAGGACAACACGTCAAAACAAAAGGTTATTATGAAAGTAATGACGGAGGAAGTGCAGAATATTTAATTACTGATACACAAAGTGAATCTGAACATCAAGAGAATTTAAACAATGGGTTATATGCTACATTAAAGGTTGGTAATGAAGTATACGTTGAACAATTTGGAGCTAAAGGAGATAATGAAACTGATGATACAGATACTATCAATAAAGCTCTTTTATCTGGTGCAAGTGTTATTAAATTTAGTAGAAATAAAACATATATGGTTAGAGGATATGAAAATGGTGATACACCAACTGGTGCTGGTAATGCAAATGGATTAAGTGTTCAAAGTAACTCTACTATTGATTTAAATTTTTCTACACTAAAGGTAATACCAAATAGTCGTGAAAATTATAAAATTTTGTTTGTAAATAATAAAGAATACGTAACTATTAAAAACGGTTTTATTTTAGGTGATAATTCTACACATAGTGGTTCTACTGGTGAATGGGGACATGGTTTATGTATAAAAGATTCAAATAATATTATTATTGATAACATTAAATCTTCTTTATGTTGGGGTGATGGATTTAATATTCAAGGTGATGATGAAAATTCTTTTATTACATTTAAAGATTGTATAGCTGATGATAATAGAAGACAAGGATTATCTATTAGCACTGAATTACATGACGCTTATTTTGAAAATTGTAAATTTATAAATACTGGAAAAACATCTGCAACTTCTCCAGCAGCAGGTGTTGATCTAGAACCTGAATTAAACAAAAGATGTTATAATATTACATTCTTTAATTGTAAATTTACTGAAAATGTTGGTTCTGCTATTCACATAAGAGATTGTAATAATTTAACTTTAGATAACTGTTTAATGGAAAAAAATATCGGTAATTATGCAGAACGTATTTTATATATTACTGATACTTGTTATGACATATATATTCGTAATACAATTATTAATCAAATAGATACAGATAGAACAATAAATCAAGTAGATTGTAGTGGTGATATTTATTTTGAAAATGTAATATTTAAAAATAGTTTACTAATGGTTAGATTACATAGTAGCGATAAAAGTAAAGTATTCCTTAATAAATGTAAATTTGAATTAAGTATAGCGTTCCCTTATAATAGTTGTATTTCATTAATGAGTACAACTTATACAACACAAGATACAGGTAGTGAATTAATTATTGATAATTGTTATTTTGACTATAGTGGTGTAGGTGATTTACGTGAATGGATTAAAGTAAATGATAATAATTATTTTAGTAAACTTGAAGTATCAAATAGTAAATTTTTAAAAGGAAAAGTTGCTATAGTTAATAATTTAATAAATAGCTATATAAGTAATAATGAATTTATCCAAATAAGTAAACAAGGTATTAGTTTAAATGGTAGTGATAACACTCATTCTTTTATTAATAATTTATTTGAACAATGTAATTATGATACATCAACAGATAGCTTAATAAATAATAATGCAAATACTAACTTTATATTAAAAGATAATACATCAATTAATCATATTTTACACTCTGCTTTAGATGTTGCTAATCCTCAATATTCACCAACTAAAT
>JAZOOK010000170.1:0-1787 GCA_045654965.1 Candidatus Coprovivens sp.
TACTACTAGTAATGATGCAGATACACATAATGCTAAAATGATAGAGAATATATACGAAGATAAGAATTCGTTAAGAGAAATAGAACAGTTAGAGATACATGAGCTATTAAAGCAAAAGCTTGACTTATTAAAAGCTTATGACAAAGATATGTATGATATATTGTATCTTAATTTCTTTGGAGGCTTTAGTCAAGTACAATTAGCAGATAAGTACGGCACTAATCAAGTATGGATATCAAGACAAATCAAAAAGGGTAAAAAGTTTTTATATAACTCTATGACAAGAGACGAAAAAGACGGTTGTTTTTTATAAAAAATATATATTAATTAGGAGCGGATATTATGTTAAGAAATCAAGAAAATGTTATAAATGAAAACAAAGAATATATGAAAGAAGTGCAAGAAAGAGAAGAAAAAAGCTTTAAAGAAATGGTTGAGCCATTAGAAAATGAATTATTTAATAAAGCATGTCAAATGGAAGAAAAGGCTAATCTTATAGAACAATATCTTGGTCAAATAACTAAAATGCAATCAGAAATAAAACAATTACAAGAAGAAGTAGATGAATTAACTGAAGAAATAGAAAGTAGAAAAGTTAATACAGAAAAAATATCATTAGCACAACAAGCTATAAAACAAGTAAAAGAAAAAGTGGCATCATTTGCAACTTTTATAAAAGAAAAAATCTTACCTGAACATGAATTTGAAGAAAAAGATGTTGAAGAAGCAATAGGCGATGTAGAGCAATCAAACTTAAAAGATGATAAAAAATCAAGAGTTTGTGGAATGTTATACAAATTAATAGATTTATTAAAAGCTAATAATGAATAGGTGAATGATATGATATTCTCCGCGTTAATGTTATCTGCAACATTTATAGGAGGCATTTTTGTTTTAATACATGTGTTAAAAGGCGATGAGAAATCGTCGCCTTCTACAGAAACAGAGATGATTCTTCAAGAAATAAAAGAATTGCGTAATGATGTGGCTAGAAAAGAAAAGGCATTAATTGAATTACTACAAGAAATAAATAAAGAATAGGGGGTATGTTACAATGAGAAAATTATCTAAGTTAGTAGCATGCACAGCTATTCTTATGTGTGGTACTTTTATTGGTGCGTGTGCTAATATGGCTACTACAATACAATCTACAGATAAAATTATAGAAAGTCAAAAGGAAGAACAAGTAGCACAAGAAGAAACCAAGGAAGAATCTCAGCCAGTAATCATTAATTATAATATTGACAATAGTGATAACAGTGTAGACAATAGCTATGTTGATAATAGTTATAATGATTATTCTACTTATTCAGTTACAGAAGATAATGACAGTCATTACGAGAATCATGAAAATAACACGATAGTAGAAGCAGAACCTGAACCAGAAAAAGTAGAAGAGCCTACTGATTACATTAATAGCAAAACTAATGAAGAGAGTGAAATGGCAATACCGATAGGAGATGAAAGCAATGATTCGAACCCTAATCCAAATGTAGTGCTAATTAAAGGAATAAAATGTCCTGAATGTGGAGAGCACAGTTATACTGAGATGTACAATAAAAGAGACACTAACTTACAACATTATATAGGAATGTGTAAGTCATGTAAATATGAATATTAAAATATAAAAATATAAAGGAGAGAATGATTATGAACAATATATTAACTAATACTTATGTAAATGAAAATGGAGACTTAGTAACAAACAGTGCATTAATACCAACAGTAATAGAATCAACAGACAAAGGTGAAAGAGCATTTGATATATACTCTAGATTATTAAAAGA
>JAZOOK010000171.1:0-4216 GCA_045654965.1 Candidatus Coprovivens sp.
CTCTAAAGATTTCTTTGGTAAGATGGCTAACTTAACAGTTAGTGGTCAATTAGAAGCTGAAACATTTGCTTTAGCTTATAAAAAGACTTATACATTTGGTCCTACATTTAGAGCAGAAAATTCTAATACTAAGACACATGCAAATGAATTTTGGATGATTGAACCTGAAATGGCTTTCACAGATTTAAATGGTGATATGGATGTAATGGAAGATATGCTTAAATATGTAGTTTCATATGTATTAGAAAACGCTTCTTTAGAAATAGATTTCTTTGATCAATTTGTAGAAAAAGGATTAAAAGAAAAATTAACTAAATTAGTTAATAGTCCATTTACAAGAATTGATCATGAGGAAGTTATAAAAATTCTAAAAGAAGCAGATGTAAAATGGGAATTCGAACCAGAATATGGTGAAGATATTGCTAAAGAACACGAAAAATATATTACAGAATACTTCAATGGTCCTGTATTTATTAAAAATTGGCCTAAAGATATTAAGGCATTCTATATGAAACAAAATGATGATGGAAAAACGGTGGCTGCTGTTGACTTAGAAGTATCTGGTGCTGGTGAGTTAATGGGTGGGTCACAAAGAGAAGAAAACTACGAAAAACTAGTTAAGAGAATGGAAGAATTAGGAATGGAAACTGAATCAATGGATTGGTATCTAAACCTAAGAAAATTTGGAGGATGTGTCCATTCAGGATTCGGAATGGGATTCGAAAGATTGCTTATATATTTAACTGGTGTTGAAAATATAAGAGATGTTATTCCTTATCCAAGAACTCCAGGAAATTGCGAATATTAATATTATAAAAATAAAGAATAAAAAGAAATGAATAAGAAATTTATAAGAAAGGAAGATGATATGATATGAAGCAAAACATTTTTAGAACACATCATTGTGAAGATATAGATGCTACATTAGTAGGACAAACCGTAGTAGTTAGCGGGTGGGTTGAGAATATCAGAGACCACGGCGGAGTATTATTCTTAGACTTAAGAGATAATACTGAAAAACTACAAGCAGTATCAAATGATGACTCATTATTTGTGGGACTTGCTAAAGAATCAGTTGTTAAATTAACTGGTACTATTAGAAAAAGAAGTGAGGACACAGTAAATAATAATCTAAAAACTGGTGAATTAGAATTATTAGTAGATACTTTAGAAGTATTAGGAACTTCATTACATGAACTTCCTTTCCAAGTAGTTTCTAGTAAAGAAGCTAATGAAGAATTAAGATTAAAATATAGATACTTAGATATGAGAAATAGTAAAGTAAAGGAAAACTTTAAGTTAAGAAGTGATGTATTACACTTTATTAGAAATAAAATGTATGATCAAGGATTTACTGAAGTACAAACTCCTATACTTACAGCTTCTTCACCTGAAGGAGCTAGAGACTTTGTAGTACCTAGTAGAAACTTTAAAGGTAAGTTCTATGCGTTACCACAAGCTCCTCAAATATATAAAGAATTATTAATGGTTGGAGGTTTAGAAAAATACTTCCAAATAGCACCTTGTTTTAGAGATGAAGATGCTAGAGCAGATAGAACATTAGAATTCTATCAATTAGACTTAGAAATGGCTTTTGTTACTGAAGATGAAGTATTAGAAGTTGGAGAAGATATATTCTATGATGTATTTAGTACATTTAGTGATAAGAAAGTGTCTCCTAAACCATTTAGAAGAATAGCTTATAGAGATGCTATGGATATGTATGGTACTGATAAACCAGATTTAAGAAACCCTTTAATTATTAAAGATGCTTCTGAAGTATTAAAAGATACTACATTTGGTCCGTTTAAGAATAGTACTATTAAAGTTATAGTAGTAGATGATATTGGAGATAAATCAAACTCATGGTTTAATGAAGTTGTTGATTATGCTACTAGTATAGGTATGCCTGGTATTGGTTATCTTACTTTAATGGAAGATGGAACTTTTAAAGGACCTATTGATAAGTTCTTAAGTGAAGAAGAAAGAGATTCTTTAATTAAAGAATTTGATATGAAAGTTAACTCAGTTATGTTCTTTATAGCTAATAAGAGAGTTAAGTTAGCTCAAAAGTTTGCTGGTCAAATTAGAACTGAATTAGGTAGAAAATTAGATTTAATTGATAAAGATAGATTAGAATTATGTATTATTAATGATTTCCCTATGTTTGAATGGGATGATGAGAAGAAGAAATATGAGTTCTGTCATAACCCATTTAGTATGCCTCATGGTGGTATAGCTGATTATACTAAATATGAGGACGTAGGAGAGATTTTAGCTTACCAATATGACTTTGTATGTAATGGTAACGAAATGGCTTCAGGAGCGATTAGAAACCATGATTTAGAGTCATTAGCTAAAGGATTTGAAGTTGTAGGTTATACAAGAGGAAAAGTAGAAGAAAGATTTAAATCAATATTTACTGCATTTAAATATGGATGTCCTCCACATGGTGGTATGGCTCCTGGTATTGATAGAATCTTAATGTTAATACAAGATGAACCAAACTTAAGAGAAGTTCAAGCGTTCCCTCCAAATGCATCTGGTGCAGATCAAATGATGGGAAGTCCTAGTGAATTAACTAGAGAACAACTAAGAGAACTTGGAATAAAAATAGAGGTGAAAAAAGATGAGTAAATTTACTAAGGAATTAGTTGATGATTTAGCAGATAAGTTACTTATAGGATTAAGTCCTGAAGAAAACGAAATGGTTTTATCAGAATTTGATGAAATAGATGCTAATATCGATTTAATAAATGAAATAGATGGTATAAGTGAAGTAGAACCTATGACTCATTGTCTTGATGATTTTGTATATGAACTTCGTGAAGACGTTGCTGTTGAAGGTTTACCTATTGAAGATATCTTAGCTAATAGTGATGATACTGAAGATAGAGAAATAGTTGTACCAAAGGTAGTAGGATAGGAGGGGAATACATGAAATATATGGATAAATCAATTGAAGAATTACATGAGTTATTAAAATTAGGTAAAGTTACTAGTGATGAATTAGTAAAAGAATCTTTAGAACGTAGTCATGAAATTCAAGATAAATGTAATGCATTTGTTACTATATTAGATGATGCTAAAGGCGAAGAAGTAACTGATCATTTATTATCTGGTATTCCTTATGGAGTTAAAGATAACTATTCTACTAAAGGAATTTTAAGTACAGGTAGTTCAAATACTTTAAAAGATTATGTACCTTTCTTTAATGCTACAGCAGTAGAAAATTTAAATAAGGTTGGTGCAGTTAAAGTAAATAAAACTGCTATGGATGAATTTGGTATGGGTGGTACTGGTACTACTGGACATACTGGTATTCAATTAAATCCATGGGATACTACAAGAATATGTGCTGGATCTTCATCTGGTTCTGCAGCAGCAGTTGCAGCTGGTGTTTATCCTTATGCATTAGGATCTGATACAGGAGATTCTATTCGTAAACCAGCAGCATATTGTGGTATTGTAGGATATAAACCTACATATGGAATGATATCTAGATATGGATTATATCCATTTGCATCTAGTTTAGATCATTGTGGTGCTATGGCTAGAAGTGTTAGAGATGTAGCTATAGTAGTTGATGCTATGAAAGGTATAGATGCAAATGATATGACTTCATGGGATTCAAGTAAATTAGATTTACTTGGAGCATGTAAGGAAGATGTTAAAGGTAAAAAAGTATGTTATGTAAAAGAAATATGTAATATAGATAACTACCCTAATGCAGATGATGAACTTAAAGCACATTTAGAAAACTTCCATAATACTTTAGATATACTAAAAGGATTAGGTGTAGAAGTTGAAGAAGTTTCTGTAGATAGAAAATTATTAAATGCTGTATATAGTGTTTATAGAGTTATACATAGTGCTGAAGCTACAAGTAATATGAGTAACTTAACTGGTATTATATTTGGACCTAGAGGTGAAGGAGATAACTATATCGATATGATTAAGGATCACAGAACTAAAGGATTCTCTCCACTTATTAAACGTACATTTGTAATTGGTTCTTATGTATTACAAAAAGAAAACAAGGAAAGATATTTTAATAACGCGCAAAGAGTAAGAAGATTACTTGTAGATACTTGGAAAGAATTATATAAAACATATGATGCTGTTTTGTGTCCTGTTGGAATTGGTCCTGCAAAGAAAATAGATGAATTAAATAAAAAACATGATACAAATACAGTTACATTAGATGAACAATTAT
>JAZOOK010000172.1:0-15257 GCA_045654965.1 Candidatus Coprovivens sp.
TGAGATAATTCTAGATTAGTAAATGATTTATATAATCTACTTATATTACTGTTAGATAATAGTTTAGATAATTTTGCTTTAGTTTCAGTTAAATAATCATCTTTTACTTCTTCTCTATATATTTTAGTAAAATCTATAGAATTTATTATAGATGTAGCATAATATTCATTTTTACTAACTACTGGGCCTTTTTCAAAATGTTCTATTATACGATTTCTAAATACAGGTCCTTCGTTTTCTAATATCATTTCTATATTATTAAGATCTAATTCTTGTATTAATCTAATTAATGTATTTTGTTCTTCTAAAGTATATTGTTTAAATGCTTTATTATCTAATCCAATGTTTACTGATTCACATATTTTATGTCCGTTATTATTTGATCTATCTATTATTTTGGAATCAATTATAAAGCATTGATTTAAAACTTCATTCATTAAGTTTGTGTTTCCTAAAATAGAAGAAATAATTAAAGCATAGTCATATACTTCTTTCCTAGATGATGCTAAGGTATAACAAAATTCTACTGCTTTTTTTGCTTTATCATAACTAATTGTTCCACCAGTTATATTATATATTTCTTCTATAGACATAATATAAGGATCTAGTTTTGATTTATTAAATATTTCCGTATCTAGACTAGTTAAACCAGAACTTATTGTATCAGTTCCATTTGTTATAACTACTTTTCCATTTATGTTTCTTATATCATAACCATTATTAAATAATTCTATTAATCTTTTTTCTAATAATGTTACATCTGGTTTATTTGGAAATTTTTCTTTTAATTGTTGAACTATTGAAAATAGGTTTAACATTTTTTTAGATATAAAACTAAAATTTTCTTTTGGTATGTCTTTGTAATAAACCATTTCTCCTGAAGAGAATGCCATACCTATAGTAGCAAGAAGTGATTGGTTATCATGATTTGTTTTTATTATACTAGGAAGAATACCTGTGATTTCTAGAATTGATGCTTTTGCTACTATTTTATTGTATTCTAATTGTTGTTGTTCATTAAAATATTGTCTATTTTGAAATCTACTAAGTATGTTCTTGGCGTATCTTACGTCTTTTATTAAACTACTTACTGTTTCTATTATTTCTTTATTAGAATTACATCTATTTATGTAATCGATTATTTTTTTAGTATTATCATCAATTGTTTCATTAGCTAGTGTTTCTTCTATTTTTAGAAATATCTCATATAGCATATATTGACCAGCATGAGAAATATTAGGATTTGAATCATCTTTTGGTACTCTAATTACTGCATATTCATCGTGATAACTACCACCATAATCTAGTGATACACAAGAGTTTGAACTTAAAGATATGCAGTTTGTTTCTTTAAGATAATGAATTTTTATATGATCATACATTTCTTCTAGTGAAAGTTCAGAATCTTTATTGTATTTAGCTCTTCCATATTTTTTTTCGAATCTTTCTCTATCAGTTCTTATTCTTTCTGGATCTTTTGCTGTTTCTATAAAGTGATCAATTACATCATCGTGATCTGCACTGTTTAAAGCTCTAAATACATAATAGTATTCATTGTCTTCTATTACATTAAAATTCCCTAAATTAAATAAGCTATAATCCATTGCTATCACACTACCTTATCTTTGTATATTATAACATAATGTTGTTTGGTATATCTATAACTACAAAAGATAATAACAATAGAAAAAGATAGTAATTATTTACTATCTTTTTTCTTAGCATCTTGGCATCTACTATTTAGTTCTTCTTCAACAGTACGATTTGTTTCTTTTAGATTTTGTTTCATTAACTTTTCCATTTCTTTATAAAGTTTGTCATTAGCAACAGCTAAGTCCATATCTTTACCTACTTTGAATGGTTTACCTACTCTAAACATAAGGTTTTTACTCCAAAATTTGTAGTCTCCTGTTAATCCACATGGTACGATAGTTGCCCCTGTTTTTTGAGCCATTGATACAGTACCAAATTTAAAATCTAATAGGAATTTATCGTTTGTTTTATTTCTTGTTCCTTCTGGGAATAGACCAACTGCTCCATCAAGTTCTAATACTTCTAAAGCTGCTGCTTTAGCTTTATCATCATGGATTGATCTATCTACTGGAATACATCCAGCTAGACGAAAGAACCATGCAAATTTGCCATCAAAATATTCTTTTTTAGCCATGTAACGTAATGGTCTTTTTGTTGCTATAATAGCAAAACATTGATCAAATACGTGTTTGTGATTACACACTACTAATATTGGTCCTTCTTTAGGGATAGCTTCCTTATTAATAATTTTTGGTGTGTAATAGAATTTAAATATTAATCTTAATATTGGAGAAAGCAGTTTAAATGCTGTCTCATTTTTTCTTTTATTTTTTGCCATAACGTTCCTCCGCTCTAGCTTCTGCATTTTCTTGTTGTAATTTTCTAAAGTCTACTTTACCTATCATTGTTTTAGGTAGTGATTTTCTAAATTCAAATTCTTTTGGAATAGAATATGCAGCTAGATTCTTTTTACATAATTCTGTTAATTCTTCTCTTAGTTTAGGAGTGTCTTTATATCCAGCTTTTAATGCGATATAAGCTTTAGCTACTTCTACTTTGTATGGATGTGGTACTCCGATAACTGAACAGTCTACTACTGCTTCATGTCTTTCAATTACTTCTTCTATTTGAGAAGGATATACGTTATAACCAGATGTTACTATCATACGTTTTAATCTTTGTTTATATGTTATGTAACCATCTTTGTCCATAGAAGCAATATCTCCACTATGTAACCAAATGTTACCATCTTTATGAATATGTAATGCATCATTTGTTTCTTTTTCGTTATTGTAGTAACCTAACATAACTGTTGGTCCACAAATACATAATTCACCATCTTCATCGATACCTACTTCTTCATCAGTACCTGGTTTTACTACTTTCATGTAGTTACCTGGGAATGGGATACCGATAGTACCTGGACGAGATGCGTATTTTTGATCTAGACATACAGCTGCTACTGCTTCTGTCATACCATAACCTTGTAATAGGTTTGCATTAGCACCATGTTCATGTAAGAATTCATTTATTTTTGAAATACGTGATTTATTTAATGTATCCCCACCTGATACTACATATTTAATAAATGATAAATTAACATCTTTTAAATTTTCATTAGTAGTTAACGCTTCAAATAATGTAGGTACCCCTACTAATACAGATGGTTTATATTTTGTTAATAATTTATGGAATTCAGCTGCTTTAAATGTAGGAATTAAAACTACTTTAGCACCAAATGATAATACGTCATTAATACTTACTGATAATCCAAATCCATGGAATATAGGCATTATTGCTAATACTGTATCTTCTGGACTTATGTCTCTTAATACTGTATGTACTTGTGTTACTGCAGCATTAAAGTTACCGTTAGATAATACAATACCTTTTGGTGTACCTGTTGTTCCTCCACTATGTAAGATAACTGCTGGAGTATCTCTTTTTGTTACTTCAGCTACTTTATCTTTTGTATAATTTTCACCTTGTTTTATGAAGTCATTCCAGTACATATAATCTTTATTATATTTTTTTGGTTTTTCTACTTTATATCCTTGAGTTACTTCGTAGCCTACTTTCATAATTAAAGGCATAGAATCTCTTGCAGATATAATAATAGTTTTATATACTTCTGTATCATCTAATATATTTTTAATTTTAGAATATGTAATATCCATAGCTACTAACATAGCTGTTGAATATCTTTGTAATGCTTCTTTTATTTCATTTTCTGCTGATAATGGATGAACCATATTAGCTACTGCGCCGATTTTATTTAACGCATAGAATGAAATAATTGCTTCTGGAGTATTAGCAGAAAGAACAGTTACTACGTCTCCTCTTCTAACTCCTTGGCTTCTAAAAGCTCTAGCACATTTATCAATACTTCTAAAGAATTCAGTATATGTTATTTTAGTACCGAAATATTCTAATGCTATATTATCTTTGTAGTTTCCTTCTATTGATTTGTTTTTAAGAAATTGATAGATAGACATATTTGGTACATCTATATTCATTTCTTTTTTACTATAATATTTAGCCCATCTTGCTTTTGGTTTTTTCTTAAGTCCGATTAGACTCCAAAATTGCATATCTAAAATACTCATATTACTTCCTCTTTTCTTCTAACTGTTTGCTTATGAAGTTCATTAAACGTTCATTTTCTTTTGTTAGATCGTTGCTTTTTAATTTTATTGGTTTATAGAATTCTATAGTTATATTTTTTTTAAATACTTTATATTCTCCTGTTATAGTGAATGGAACAATTTTTGTATCTGTTTCATGAGCCATTTTTACTGCTCCTATTTTAAAAGGCATTATTATGTCTTCTGTTCTATTAATTGTTCCTTCTGGGAAGATACCTATTACTTTATCTTCTTTTAAAGTGTTTATAGCGTTGTTTAAAGCACCTTTATCGTGGATAGAACGATTTACTGGAATTATACCCATTGCTTTGAATCCAGGCCCTAAAATACCTTTTGTAAGTGAGTCTTTAGCAAGGAAATGTATTACTCTTTTAGTACAACTTAAAAGTAAGGGACTATCGAAGTTATTAGTATGATTTCCTGCTAATATTATTTTACCACTTTTAGGAATGTTTTCTAAACCAATATAGTTAGGTCTAAAGACTAATTTCATTAAGAATGTAACAATTGGTCTTATGCTGCGATAAAATAGTGGTTCTTTCATAATTAATCCTCCTTATATGATTCTATAATAAATATTATACTAAATCCACCTAATTTATTATTTATGGCTTTTATTGTTCCATTATGCGATTCTATTATTTCTTTGCATATTGATAAACCTAAACCGCTAATCTTTCTACTTTTATCAGTAGTATATAGTGGATCAAATATTTTTACTAAATCTTCTTTACATCCACAGCCATTATCAGCTATTTCAAATTTAATTTTACCATTTTTTTCTTCAGTTATGTTAATATTTAATATTTTTTTATCTTTATTATAATGTCTTATGCTATTAGTAATTATATTACTAAATACTCTTTTAAATTTTGATAAGTCTACTTTTATTATTACATTAGGACATTTTGTTCTAACTTTAAAGTCTATATTTTTTTCTTTTAAGTCTTCTTTATAGTAGTCATTTAAATAATTAGTTAAATGAGAAATTGTTATTTTTTCTACTTTTGTTTCATCTTTTATATTACAACTCAAGTAGTCATCAAATTCTTCTACTATTTCTTTCATTACTAGTGCTTGAGTATGTATTGTGTTTATATATTTTTCTTTACTCTTAGGACTAGTAGTTTCTTTATTAGCTAGTTCAGAGTATCCTAAGATACTTGTTAATGGAGTTTTTATATCGTGTGATATACTTGCAATTATCATGTTTTGTTTATTTTTTTCATCTTCTAATTTAGCTACAAGTTCAACAAAATCATTTTGAATGTAATCTACTCCACTACGTAATTTTCTTTTTTTAGGTAGGATACCTAGTTTATAGTTTGAGAAATCTCTTGTTAGTTGAGTAAGTGGTTCTAATATTTTTTTGTTAGCTCCTAGAATACCTGTTACTCCTAGGATAGCAATCATTATTAATTCAAATGCAAAGAAATCTATAATCGTTTTAAATCCTATTATGTCTTGTTTTTGTGTTATTGTTAATAAATATTGTGTATCTTGGAAATCAATAATTTCAGATACTGTTATATTAGAACCTGGTCTTTTTGTAGTTGGAGCTTTATATGTTTTTATTATTTCGTTATTTTTGTTTATTATTTCTATTGTTATTTTATTATCTTTTGAATAGTCTTTTAATATTATGTCTACATTTTTTTCTTTTTGGATAATATTTTTTATTTTGTGTATTTCTTGGTCTAATTTTGTTCTTACTTCATTATGATGTTTGTTTATTTCTTTATTTAGATGTATTGTGTAGTATATTCCAATAAAGGCAAAGTTAAATAGTATTAGAGTTATAACTGCTATTATAAATCCTTTTCTCATTGAAATATTATTTTTTATTGAATTAATCATTTTTTACTACCTTAATAAATTTATAACCAAGACCCCATATTGTTATAATATATTTTTCATCCGGATCTAATTTTTTTCTTAGACTTTTGATGTTTACTGCTACTGTACCAATGTCTCCATATTCAGTTTTCCATACTGAATTATATATTTGTTCTTTGGATAAGACTACTCCAGCATTAGTCATAAGATATGATAATAGTTCAAATTCTTTTGTAGATAATGTCACTTGTTCGTTATTTTTTTTAACTTCATAACTTTCTTTGTTTATTTCTATTTCACCTATTCTTATAATGTTATTAGGTTGTGTAGTTATTCTATTATCTCTTCTAATGTGAGCTTTTACTCTAGCTATTAATTCTTCTATTACGAAAGGTTTTGTAATATAGTCATCTGCTCCGATTTCGAATCCTAACATTTTATCAATTAGTTGATTTTTAGCTGTTACAAATACTATTGGGCATGAAACAGTTTCTCTTATTTTGTTACATGTTTCTATTCCTGATAGATTTGGCATCATGATATCTAGAAGGATTAAGTCAAATGAATTTGATTTTATTTCTTCTATTGCTGAGTAACCATCATTTTTGATTACTGTTTCAAATCCCTCGTCACTTAGAACATCACTAATTAGTTCTGCTATATCTTGTTCATCGTCCACTATCAAAATACGAGCCATATAAATCACCTACTTGTATTATTTTAGCATATTATAAGTTTTTATGCTTTTATATAAAATAAAACACTATTTTATTATATATGATTATTGTTAATTTTTTTTTTAAGAATTATTAAAAATAATTAAAAACATCAGATATTAGTCTGATGTTTTTATTAGATTATATTTTAAATCTAGTGTTTTATTATATCCATTAGCAGTAAGATTATCGTTTATGATTAGCAGATACCACCAGATTTCATTTTGATTTAGTTCTACTTGTGTTATATCTATTTTGTTTTTTAAAACTAAGTTTGGTTTTAAATTTATTGAATATATATTTTCTAATTTTATGTTTGCTCCATATTCTTTTTGAAATTCTTCTAATGTGAATCCCATTTCATTTAAAGCGTCATTACCTATTTTATAGTTGTATGTTCCTTTATAATAATTATCCTCTAATTCTTCATGAGAATTGTACCAGTAAAATGAATTATCTTTTTGAAATACAAATAGTCCATTTGTTGAACTTTGCCAACTACCTATTATGCTATTATTTAATTTTACTACTTCTTTTTTTACTGGTTCTTTTTTTGTTGTTAGACTATCTATAATACTGAATGTTATTGTTGAAATTATTGTGATAAATACTATAACTGATATAATGCTAGTTATTGATTTTAATGTTTGTAATTTTGTTTTTTTCTTAGTTTTAGGAGTACTAGGAGAAGTTTCTTTTATTTTTAATATTTCTGTTGTATAACTTTCTAATATTTCATATTCTTCATTAGTTAGTTCTTCTAAATTTAGTTTTCGATTTTGAGGAATATCCATCTTTACTTTTTTGCGCATTATATCACCTCTATTCTCTATTATTAATATAGCATTTTTTTTTGAAAAAAACTACTGTACTAATATAGTTTATAAAATTTATAAATTATATTATGTCGTTATATTTCGAAAAAAAAGAGAACATTATTACATGTCCTCGTTTAGAAAGTCTATGTCGTTATTTAATACTGCTTCTAATTCTTCAGCTTCTACTGGTATATCGTTATCTGCATTCCAAATTATTATTTCAGTTATTAAAGCTTCTTTTGTTAACTTTTTATAATCTTTTATCGGATAATTATGAAGTTCTACTTCTTTATAGATATCTTTAAGTTCTAAAGATTCTAGTTCATTTTTTAATTGTAATAAATTGTTTGCATTCATATGACCATAACGATCATCTAAATAATTCATGTTTTGGTTTTTCATAAACATTCTCCTTAAAGTAAGTATAACATAAGTTATTCTACACTTTTTAAACTTTCTATCATATCTATTTTCTTTAAACTAAAATGTGTTACAAAGTTTACTATAAAAGTAAATATTAATGCTATTAAAGCAGAATATATATAACTTTGAATTGTTATGTGTCTTAGGAATCTAGTGTTTTCCATTTCTACTGTACCTATTGTAATAAATGTTAAGAAGTATCCTAAAATACATCCTGGTATTATTCCTAAAATAGTAAGTATTAAGTTTTCTCTTGTTATGTAGTTATCTACTTCTTTGTTGTAGAATCCTAATACTTTTAATGTAGCTATTTCTCTTTTTCTTTCTGTAATGTTTATATTAGATAAATTATATAAAACAACAAATGATAGTGCTGCTGCAAGTATTACTAATACTGCTATTATAAGATCTAATGATTTTATCATATCTGATGTACTATCCATTAATGTTTCTGTATGAATTACATTTATTATAGAATCGTTTTTTAATAGTTCTTTTGTTAATTCATCTTGTTCTTTTGAAGATAGATTATTGGTATTTAGATATACAACGTTTGGTTCATAATTATCTAGTTGTGAACTATCTATGTAGATATAATGTTCCATATAGTTTTTTACTATATTTGTTATTTTAAATGTGTATTCGTTGGTTTCTCCATCTAATAGTGTTATTGTATCTCCGATTGTTATATTTTGTAGTTCTGCTAATTTATCAGAAATCATTATTGAATCTTTTGTTAGATTCTGTTCTTTGTTTGTTATAGCATCTGTTGTATTAAAGATTTTAGTAAATTCATTTGAATCTAAAGCTAATATAGTTAATTTTGATTCGTCTATTGTTGCAGTTATTTGTTGAGCTAATACATAATCTTTTATTTTATCGTTTTTGAAAATTTTATCTACTTCATTTAAATCAAGATTGTTGGTATAGATAGTTTCATCATATAAAAATGTTTTTTGATATTGCATATTTGTTACATCTACTATTGAATCTTTTATACCAAAGCCACATAACATTAGAGCAGTACAACCACAAATACCAGTTATTGTTACTAGTACTCTCTTTTTATATCTAAATATATTTCTTATAGTTATTTTATTTGAGAAATTTATTTTATGCCAAATATTAAGATTTTCTAATAGAATCTTTTTACCGGCTACTGGAGCTTTAGGTCTCATTAGTTCTGCTGGTTTTCCTCTTAATACTTTATAGGCTGTAATAAGAGTTGCTCCACAAATACATATTAAAGCTATAATTAATCCACCTAGAGACATATTTAAATTTAGTGACATATGGAAGTTTGGTAGAACAAATAGAATACTGTATATGACAAATATTAAATATGGAATGATAGTCAATCCTAATATACATCCTAATATTCCACCTATCATAGTGGCTGTAAATGAAAATTTAAAGTATTTAGATATTATTTCTTTATTAGTAAATCCTAAAGATTTTAAAGTTCCTATTTCATTACGATCATCTTCAACCATTCTATTCATAGATATTAAACTAACTAAGATTGCTACTGAATAAAATACTAAAGGGAATACTGTTGCTAAATTTTTTAGACTTTTGGTTTGACCAATATAAGTTGAGTATGTTTGTTCATTGCTTCTATCAAATATGTACCAAGTTGGTTGTTCTATTTCATTAAGTTCATCTTTTGCATCCGCTATTTTTTCTTGAGCTTCTTTTTTTCCATCATTGTATTTTTTTATTCCTTGGTTATAATCTTTTAAACCTTTATTATATGAAGCTAAACCTGTACTATATTGAGAATATGAAGTGTCATATAATTTTTTGTTTTTATCATATTCTTGATATCCTTTTGTTAGTTGTTGTTTAGTAAATACTAATGTTTCTAAACCTTTTTTTTGTTCTTTTAAGATACTCAATTGTTTATTGTACATTATATGCTCAGCAGAAGTTGGATCTAATGATATTATTATATTTTCTATATTAGAAATGTTTTGGTTTATTAGTTTTATATTGTAGTCTAATTCTGATTCTTTTATTCCATATTGTTTTAATGCGTTATTATATTGAATATTTGATGAATCTAATTGTTTTTTTGCTTTTGATAATTCGGTTTTAAAAGTTGTTAGTTTTTTTTGTGTTGAAGACAAGGTTTTTTTAGCTTTATCTAAATCTTTTTTAGCTTTGTCTAATTTTTTCTTTGATGAAGATAGTTCGTTTGTTATTTCTTTTTCTTTATCATCTATTTCTTTTAGTGCTTCATTATATATTTTTTGATATCTATTATTTTCTTGTGATTCTTTAATTTTTTCTATTTCTGTAGTTATATTATCCACAAGAGTTAAGTAATCTTCTTTAGAAGTTATTTTTTCCTTAGTATTATTTATAGTTACATAGATATTTGTATAATAATCAACATCAAAGTTATTGTCTAAGACATATGAGTAGTAATTTACTGATCCTGTTCCTAAAGATGATGTTCCTCTTGTTTGACTTAAATTAGTTTGATTAAAATATAGTGGACTAACTATTGTACCTACTATTTTGTATGTATCGTATTTTAAGTTATCTGATTCTATGTTAATAGTATCGCCTATTTTATATTTTGTTTTACTAATAAAGTTTTCTTCTACTACTATTTCTTTTTCAGTTTTGGGCATTGAACCAGTAATAAATTCTATTTTATTTATTGTTTTAGGTAGTGAAGATATATTCATGACATATTCATTGTTATCAGATGATATAAGGACATCTGTAGAATATGTTCCTTCTACTTCTTTAATATTAGTTATTTTACTTAATTCTTTTATGTCATCTTCTATAAGTCCCATTGAAGATAGTATTTTTATATCGTAAACGTTGTTTTTGTCATAGTAGTTATCTAATGTTGCTAACATATCTGGAGATGTTGCTAGAAGACCTACAAATACCATTACTCCTAATAAACTCATTGTGATAAGTGATAAAAATCTTGGAAATGATTTTTTTATGGTACGTGTACTATTTGTACTTATTCTATTTACTTTTTTCATTTTACCACTCTATTGTTTCAATTGGTTGTGGATTGTTGTTAATATATATTTCTTCTACAGTACCATTTTTGAATTTTATTACTTTATCAGCCATATCTGCTAATGCACTATTATGAGTAACTATTATAACTGTCATGTTTTCTTTATGACATGTATCTTCAAGTAATTTTAATATTTGCTTTCCAGTTTTATAATCTAAAGCTCCAGTTGGTTCGTCACAAAGAAGCAATTTAGGATTTTTTGAAATTGCTCTTGCTATAGCAACTCTTTGTTGCTCTCCACCTGATAGTTGTGCTGGAAAATTATTCATTCTATCTTTAAGACCAACTTTTTTTAGAATTGTTTCTGGGTTTAAATGATCTTTGCATAATTGATTTGCTAGTTCGACGTTTTCTAATGCTGTAAGATTTTGAACTAAGTTATAAAATTGGAATACAAATCCAATATCATTACGACGATAATTTATTAGTTCTTTATCTTTTAGTTTTGTTACGTCTACTCCATCGATAATGAATGAGCCGGATGTAGCTGAATCCATTCCACCTAGTATGTTTAAACAAGTTGTTTTACCTGCTCCTGATGGACCTAATATCACTACTAGTTCTCCTTCATCTATTTCAAAACTAGCTTTGTTTAGGGCTTTAATTTCTATCTCACCCATTTTGTATGTTTTACTTATGTTCTTAAATTCTATATATGACATATTCATCACCTTACAAATGTTTAGTATAACATATTTTTTATTTATATTCTTCTAAAGTTTTTCAAATATGTTATAATTTTGTTATGTCCTCGTAGCTCAGTAGGATAGAGCAATCGCCTCCTAAGCGATAGGTCGGCAGTTCGATTCTGCCTGGGGACGCCATAAAAAAAAGAAACTTGCATTAAGCAAGTTTTTTTTATTTTGTTAAGTAATCAATTAAACTTCTATCATAATATAACATTATTCCGTCTTTAATTACTTCTATTTCAAATTTTCTATCATAAATTTCTTCTCCATCTATGTTAGCTACAAAACTTTCAGGAGATTTTATTGTTAATTTATTTGTTTGATAATGATGAACTTCTTTTTCACCTACATGGTTACCGTCTCTCATTTTTAAAATTAACTTTAACATTCTTAATTTATTTACTTTATCAACAACATATACATCTAATAGGCCGTTAGTAGGATTACTTGTTGGAGATATTTTATATCCATTACCATAGTATATACCATTACATACGGCAACTGTTGTATATTCTCCTTTTAGTCTTTCGTCTTTAAGTTCTATTTCAAGTTCTCTACATCTATATTGTTGGAATGTTTTTAATAATGATGCATTGTATCTTTGACTTTTAGGAATTAATTTTGAAGTTACTTTTCCTTTGTTATTTGCAACATCAGCATCAATACCAAAACAAGCAGTGTTTATAAAATATTTATTATTAATTTTTATTAAGTCACAGATGTTATAGTATTCTTTTAAATCTTTTTTTACACTTTTATAAAAGTCGTTACCACTACCTAGAGGGATTATTCCAAGAATGTTATCAGTTCCTGCAATACAATTAAGAACTCTGTTAACACTTCCGTCTCCACCTACTGCTATAATTATATTTTTTTGATTTTTATATTTTTCAAGTATATCTTCAGTATCAACATCAGGACTATTTTGTTCGATAATGAATTCCATATTTTCTTTAGTACAATATTCTTCTATTTTTCGTTTTACTTTTTCTGTTTCTGCTTTTAATGTAAAACTGTTTAATAAAAATATATATTTCATATTATCACCTTTAATTATTATAGCACAAATTATTATTTTATTTTAGTTTTAATATCATATTTTCTTCAGCTACTAATGTTTTATCAAAAGTTTGAAGTGCTTCTTCTAAATACTCTCTTTTATCTATATTGGGCCAAAAATGTGTTAATAATAATTTTTTTACTTTTGCTGCATTAGCTATTTGTGCAGCTTCATGTGCATAAAGATGATAATCGTTAGATTTTTTTTGATGTTTTAGGAATGTTGATTCACATATAAGAAGATTTGCTCCTGCTGCAAATTTTTCTATTGTATTTCCTATATATCCAGTATCTCCACTATAAATAATGGTTTTATCTTTGTGTTTTATTTTTATTGAGTAAGAAGGAATACTATGAGGATTTTTAGAAAATGATATTGTTGTATTTCTTTCTATTATCGTATCTTGTAATTGATATGGAATAATTTCTAAAAATTGTTCAGTTCCTAAATTTGTTAATAAGTTGTAATCTAATATTTCTTCTTGACTAGTTGGGTATGGTATATATACTTTTATTCTTTGTGTTAATAAATTTAGATTGTGATAAACATATGATGCATATGCTATTGAAAATAATTCACCATAATGATCACGGTGTAAATGACTAATGATTATTGTTAGATTATTTAAGTCGTTTGGAAAATTTAAATTTCTTGTTATACCATTACCGCAATCGAGTAAGATTTTTGAGTCTTCAGTTGTAATTAAATATCCTGGACAGTTTTTATCTTGCTGACAGTATGGTGAAACTGTTCCTAATACTTTTAATTCCATTATTTTTAATCCTTTCTTCTTAGTGATAATATTCTTCCTTCTGGTGTTTCTTCTATTATGTATTTTTCATTCATTGCTTCTTCTACTAAAGGATTAACATACTTGGAAATTGGTTTTCCTAATAAGAATATTTCTTTTACCATACTGGATGAGATATTTTGATAGTTATTGTCAGCGAATAAACATATTGTATTTATCTTTCCATCACTAATATCTTTGTTTATTCCTGCCATTCCTATTTCATAATCGAAGTCTGTTAGGCCTCGTAATCCTCTAACTATTGCCTTACATTTATGAAGTGTTGCTACATCTACTGCTGCTCCGCTTCCTGTAATTATTTTTATATTGTTACAAGTTGCATATATTTTTTTTAGCAGTTCTAATCTCTCTTCTATAGTGAAAAAGCCGTTTGTTTTTTTAGGATTTTTTAAAATTGCTATTATCACTTCATCAAATAATTCACTAGCTTGTTCAATTATATTTTCATGTCCCTTAGTAATAGGATCGAAACTACCTGTGTATAATACTTTGGTCATATATTGCGTTCACCCTTTCTTCAGTTTCTTGCAAATTAATATTGTTAATAATGTATTCGAAGTTTGATTCATCTAGTTGTGGCGCTACTGATTCTCTTTTTAAAAATTTTTCTGGTGTGATTTTATCTCTACTCATAGCCCTTTGCATTCGTATTTCTAATGGTGCTGTTACTAGGATTCTTATGTCTGATTGAAAAAAATATTTTGTTCTTGGTAATAGTAACCAATCAAATATAATTATTTTATCTTTATTATGGGCAATAATATTATCTAATTGTTCTTCCATAAAAGACCAAGTAATTTCTTCTAATTCTTTCATAGCTTCTGGTGAATTAAATACAATGGTACTTAGTTTTTTTCTATCAATTTGACCATTAGTAATGACTTTTTCTCCGAAAGTATTTATTAGTTTTTCTTTTACTTCAGGGTTTTGATGAGAACTATGACCTATATTATCTATGTCTATATGAATTATTTTTTCGTTATATTCTTGTAGTTTTTTTGCTATAAAACTTTTACCACTACCTGATAATCCAACAATTGAAATTAACATTTTATCACCTTCTTAACTATATTATAGTGTGTATTTATTTATAAATAAAATGCATATTTATCATATATATCATGACAATAAGTTATGTTTTAAATAAAAAAAATAACTTCTGATGAAGTTAATTTTTTATAGGATGAAGAAGCTTTAAGAATATTCCATTTTCTTTTTCTTCAAGAATAAATTCTATTTCTTGATCTTCAATGATTCTGTAATCGTTTTTATCAACACTCTCTACATGTGCAAAAATATTTTCTGTATCATTGTATTCTATAAATCCATATCCTTGTTCTTCACTCCACCATTTTACTCTACCTTTCATTCCTTTTACCCTTTCCTATGTTTATATAATACCATACATTCGTTCGCGTTACAACTATTTTTTTATAAAAAAAATAACATACTATATAGTATGCTATTTATTAAAATTTATTCCATTTTCGATCAAACCATAGCCTCTGGCCGTGGTCACCCTCGAAAAAAAAAGCAAAAAAAAAAATTGGCAACTACCTATTTTCGCATAAGACTATCGTCGGCGTATGAGTGCTTAACTTCTCTGTTCGGGATGGGAAGAGGTGTGCCCACTCAGCTATCGTCACCAATAAGGATTTTGTCCTTTAAAAACAA
>JAZOOK010000173.1:0-5676 GCA_045654965.1 Candidatus Coprovivens sp.
CCTAAGTCATAAACTAAGATAGTATGAGTATCATCTTGTTTATCAATACCATAAGCTAAAGCAGCAGCTGTTGGTTCATTTATAATACGTTTAACATCTAAACCAGCAATCTTACCAGCATTCTTAGTAGCTTGTCTTTCAGCATCATTAAAATATGCTGGAACAGTAATAACTGCTTCTGTAACTTTTTCTCCTAAATATGCTTCAGCATCACTTTTTAATTTCATTAATACTTTTGCACTAATTTCTTCTGGAGTATATTTTTTACCATTAGCACTAACTTTTTCTTTAGTACCCATTTTTCTTTTAATAGATGCAACTGTATTTTCTACATTTGTTACTGCTTGTCTTTTAGCAGTATCACCTACTAATTCATCGTCACCTTTAAAAGCAACTACTGATGGAGTTGTTCTACCTCCCTCTGGATTAGTAATAACAACTGGTTCTCCACCTTCTAAAACTGCGACACAACTATTAGTTGTACCTAAATCTATACCTATAATTTTTCCCATTATATTTCACTCTTTCTAAAATTTATTTGCTTACCTTTACCATAGCATATCTTATTACTTTACCTTTATATGTATAACCTTTTTGTAATACATCAATTACTACATTAGGTTCTACACCTTCTACTTCTTCAACTAATACAGCATTCATTGTATTAGGATCAAAAGTTTTTCCTAAGATATCCATAGCTATAACTTCATAACCTTGTAAAGTATCATTTAAGTTACCATAGATCATTTTAAATCCATTTAAGAATTTACTTAACTCATCTTCTAAGTTAGCATCATCCATACTTATAGCTCTTTCAAAGTTATCTACAACTGGAAGTAATTTTTTAATAAGTTCTTCTCCATCATATTTTAATAGATTAGCTCTTTCTTCTTCCATTCTTCTTTTCATATTTTGCATTTCTGCACTAGTTCTAAGATATTTATCTTTTAACATAGCAACTTCTTCTTGAAGTTTTTTCTTTTCTGCATCTTCCTTCTTAGCAAAGAAACCTTTCTTTTCTTTAGGTTCTTCCACTACAGGATCTGCATTTGTATTATCTACTGCAGGATTTTCTACTTCTACAGTTTCTTCATTCACTATTTCTTCTTGAATGTCTTTCTTGTCTTCCATAGTCTATCTCTTTCTATCTATAAAGAAATTTGTAGTAAACCAAAAATTGCTCACACAAATTATTCATCTTTATTCTTTAATTCCTCATTAATGTATTCTAGTAAACCAATTACTCTATCATACTCCATACGTTTAGGGCCGACGATTGCAATAGTTCCTTCCTCTCCATTAATATTATATTTACTTTTAATAACGGTAACGTTCTTATCGAAATTATTATCTTCACCAATATAGACATTAATTCCATCGCCAGTCTCTTCGATTTTTCTAACCAAAGATTCATCTTCCAGTTTATTAACAATCCTTTTAATTTCATCAATATTATCATATTCAGGTTGTTTTAATATATTAGTCTTTCCACTAAAGAACACATTTGAACTATTAGTAGCAAAATGATTAAACGCATCATAGAAGATTTCATAAACAGCTTCATATTGTTTAATAGTCTTACTTATAATAGGTTTAATATCAAATTCTAATCTTTGACTAACTTCATCTATAGGAGTACCTATTAACATCTTGTTTATAATTTCACAAGTTTTAACAAGTTCTTCCATAAATATATTTCCTGGAATCTTAAACTTTCTGTTTTCTACGATACCTTTGTTAGTACAAACCAAGGCGATTACTTGATTATTATCAAGTGGTATTATATTTACTTGTTGTAATGTATTATCTCCAGAATTCTTACCTAAAACTACACTAGTATAATTTGTTAAATCAGCAATAATTTCCATACATTTTGTTATTGCATCACTAACTTGTAGTTGTTGATTATGAAATATTGTTTGTAACTTCAACATTTCCTCACCATTTAATTCTTTAGGTTTCATCAAATTCTCAACATAGTATTTGTAACCTATTTCAGAAGGTATACGCCCACTTGATACATGATTTTTTTCTATGTAACCTAGTTTTTCTAAAGCAGCCATTTCATTTCTTATTGTTGCAGAAGATAATTTAAACTTCTTACACAATGCCTGACTACCAACAGGTTTGACATTTTTAATATAGGATTCTACTATTTCTTTAAGTAGTTCCTTTTGTCTATTATCCATATCGTCACCACCATTAGCACTTACACTTTTTTAGTGCTAATTAAATTATACCATCTAATTAGCACTTGTCAATACCGGAGTGCTAATCTCGACGTTTTACGACTACACATCCCCTTATTTATTTGGTATAATCTTCTTAGAAAGATGGTGATATATTATGAAGACTGTCAAAAAAAGAAAAAGAAAACCACGTCTACGATTAAAAACAAGCGTAAAACGTTTCTTAATATATTTTATATTTCTATTTAGTCTCTTCGTATACACCATAAAAGAATCATTTGCTATCTATGAAGAATTCAAATATCAAGAAACATACGAATATAAATTAATTCAAATAGGATACACTAAAAAAGAAGCAACTACTTTAATAAAATACATAGAACCTAAAATATTAGACTCTATCCTATTAGAAGAAGAAAAAAACGAAATATATTACAATATAGTTACACAAAAATACTATTTAGCAAAAAACTTTCAAAGTTATGTTGACTATAAAACTTATCATTTATCAACAGATTACAAAGATGTAATAGCTATCGTAAACGTTAATGCTCATCACGGATGGTATAACAAAATTTATGATACAAACATCAAAGATGGATATCTTATGTTAGTAAATAAATTTTATAAATTAAATAATACTTATAAAAGAGATGATATATTACCAGTTAATTTAGCATATGCTTACGCTAATAACAGCGTATCAACTATAGTAATTGAAAACTTTGAAAACATGCGTACCGACATTCAAAGCGAATTAGGTGTAAGACTAATGATAAATTCATCATATCGTTCATACGAAGATCAAGAATCAGTTTATAATGATTTTAAAAATATAAGTTTAAAATACGCTGATTCCTATGCCGCAAGACCTGGTCATTCAGAACATCAAACCGGTCTAGCAATAGACATAACATCTTTAGAACATCCTTATATTACTAATGACGCAAACTCTTTTGATAAATCACCAGAATACGAATGGTTAAAAAATAATTGTCATAAATATGGTTTCATACTTAGATACCCAAAAGGAAAAGAACATATAACTGGATACAACACAGAAAGTTGGCATTTTAGATATGTCGGTATAGAACCAGCAACAAAAATGTATAAAGACAATTTAACACTTGATGAATATTATGCTTATTACATGGCAAAATAAAAGAACTCAAAACGAGTTCTTTTTTTAACTTTGATTTTCAGTACCAGAATTTTCTTCTTCATCTTCTGGACTTTCAACTACAGCATCAGATAAAGTAACTGTTTCATACTTAGTACCATTCCATACTGATACTACATAATTATCTCCATCTTTTTTAACCTTAAATGCAACATTATCTGCTCCATATAAAGCATAGTTACCTATCTTAGTAGTACTACTTAATTTCTTTTCTCCATTATAACCATAGATATATAAATTTCTATCATTATCTAAAGCAGCATAAAAATCACTATATAACTCTACATATGCATAAGCTTCATCAGATACCTTAGTAGCACTTTCGCCATATACATAATATTTATCATTTTCCATTACTTTAAAGAATCTCTTAGTAGAGTTATATCCTCTAATCTTATTAGTAAATCCCATAGTTTCTACATTCTCAAATAATACTCTCCAATTATTGCTAGCATCTAAACCTAAGAATGCATTTCCTAAGAATTCTAATTTACTATATTCAAAACTATGTTTTACAGAAACACTATCTTTACCTACAGTAATAACTCCATATTTACCTTTTTTATTTTGAACTATAACATCTATATTTCCACTAACACTATTTATTTTACCATCATTATGAATAGTATTACTTTCTACCTTCATATATGAACTCTTAGTTTCTTTATTAACTATATCTACTAAAGCAACATTATTATTACCATCAAATACAAATGCATATTTATTATTCATTATAGGTATTGCACTATTTCTTACTAAATAACCACTAGGTATCATATCATTATCACCAAATAAACTATCAATTGCTATAAAACAACTAGAATATTTAGTGCTTTTCATATCTACAGTATTAGGATTTTCACAAGTATAGAAACCTAATACTTTCTCTTTTTCTTTATCTTCATAGAAATATAATTTTCCATTAAAGTAGTTAACATATTCATAATTTTTATTAACTTTAGCTTCTGCTAATGACATTCTTTCATATGTAGCATCTTTAGAACCATCTTTCCAAATAGTTACTTCCAACTCTTCATCTTTAACTGCTACTTCAAAACTTCTCTTAGTTTCACTTAACACATCATTTTCATCATAAACATAAGTTTTAATATATTCACTACTATTTAATTTAATACCATTTTCAGTATATTTATTCTTTTCATTATCCTTAACATAAAATCTATTATTATTAACTAATAATGCATATTTATCATAAGTACTAATAAAATCATAACCACTAGCTATTAAATTAACTTCATAATCATAAACACTATATTCTTTATTAGCTTCTGTAACAACAAAATATTTATTATAAGATTTAATTTTTATATTAGAATCAAATGCTTCACTTAATTCTTTACCTTTATTATCTATAACAAAATATCCATCTTTAGTCTTAGCTATTAAATTAGTTTCTCCTTCTATCATACCTAAATAACTATAACTATTTTTAAGTACTTGAACTAATCCTTTAGTAGCATCTAATTTAATTAGACCATATTTACCATCAATACTTTGTACAATAATATCTCCATTATTATAAGTTTTAACATTTAAATATCTAGCAACTTCTTTATTTTCTTTAACAGAATATAAAACTATTTCATTACTCTTTTCATTCTTATTATCATATACAAACACATAATTATCATGGAATATAGGTAATCTTTGTTCTTTTACTTTACCTTCACTATCTACTAACTTAGTTACATCAAAACTATCTCTATTAGTATTCATACCTACATAACATAAACTATCATCTTTATTAGTACATTCATAAGAACCAATTTCTACTTCTGCATCATTTAAGAAATATAACTTACCTTCTTTATAATAGAAATTATCAACTACTACAGGTATAACTTCTTCTTTAGGAGGATCTACCTTAGGTTCCTCTACTGGTTTACTAGTTAATTTAAATATCAATAATATTATAAGTACTAATAATAGTAATAATAATATTCCACCTAATACTAATATAAGTATTTTTTGTTTCTTATTTAAACTATTCCATTTATTTTTTAGTACAACAACAAAACTATCTTTATCTTTTTTATCTTTAGATTTCTTAACTACTTTATCAGTATTCTTTATTTCTTCATCTATTTCATCTTCAAGTTCTTTAACTTCTTTTTTCTTTTCTTTTTCTTCATGAAGAATTTCTTCAGCTAATTGAATGTTCTTTTCAGCTAATGCTTCTTCAGCCTCTTCTTCTTTAATCTTTTTATCTTCTTTTTCCAAGGCATCTTTGTATTTTGACTCTCTAGTTGAAACCTCTTCTTTTTTTGTTAAGTCACTTAAAATATT
>JAZOOK010000174.1:0-17811 GCA_045654965.1 Candidatus Coprovivens sp.
GTAAAAGATATTTGTAAATTAACTATCGAAGTATCAGATACTGGAATTGGTATGACAGAAGAAAGTCTAAAACAATTATTTACAAAATTCCAACGTTTCGATATCAACAAAAACATCAATGTTGAAGGTACTGGTCTAGGTATGGCTATTACTAAAGGTCTAATTGACTTAATGAACGGTACAATAGATGTAAAAAGTAAATATGAAGCTGGCTCAACATTCACAGTTACAATAGAACAAAAAATAATCGAAATGGAAACTGCTGAAAAAGAAGAAGTAAATGAACAAATAATTGCCTTCAACGCATCTACATCAAAAGTACTTGTAGTTGATGATAACAAAATAAATTTAAAGGTTGCTCAAAGATTATTAAGTGATTATAAAATTCAAGTTGAAACTGTTAATTCCGGATCAGAATGTATTGATAAAATATTAGATGGAAAAGTATACGATTTAATATTTATGGATATTATGATGCCAAAAATGAATGGTATAGAAGCATTAGAAAATTTAAAAAATATAGTAGGATTTAAAATGCCAGTAGTAGCCTTAACAGCCGACGTAATATCTGGTATGGAAGAAAAATATATTTCACAAGGATTCGACGACTGCTTAGCTAAACCAATTGTAGAAGAAGAACTTTACCATATGTTAAGAAAATTCTTAAAAGAAGTAACACAAGAAGAACTTCAACAAATTGCATTAGAACAACCAGTAGCACAATCAACAACAGAAGAAAAAGTGGAACAATCATCTCCAGATGATCTTCATAATGTAGAATTATTAAAAGATAACAATATCAACGTTGATGCTGGACTTGAACTTCTAAAAGACATGGAAATGTATAACATGACATTAGAAGAATTCTATAACGAACTACAAAATAAATTAGACGAACTTAATGGTTATAAAGAAGCAGGAAACATGGATGACTATGCAATACTTGCTCATGCTTTAAAAACAGAAGCAAGATACGTAGGATGTGCTAAATTAGGTGATATCGCATACGAACATGAACTAGCAGGAAAAGCAAATGATCAAACATTAGTAAACGAAAAATTCGAAGAACTAAAAAATGAAGCAAACAGAGTTCATGGGGTTGTAAAAAGATATTTTGGAGCATAAAAACTAGGTAAAATATATCTAGTTTTTATATGACAAAAATTAATGTCATGATATAATAATAAAAGAGAGTAGGTTATAAATATGGATATTTTATTACAATGCACAGCATTAGTTTATTTAACATTAATAACATATGTATTTATCAAACAAAAAAAACTTAATACAATAGAAAACTTCGTATATAAAGGAATGATTGCCTTAAACTACGCAGAATTAGTATTTGATATAGCATATCACGTAGCACAATACTATATGCCAGAAAGTACATTTGCAATGATTCTAACAAAACTTTTCATATGTTCATCTATTTCATGGGCTCTAGGATTTGCATCATACGTATTTGTTATTTCATCTCCTAAAAACACTGGTGGAGAAGCAACAAAAGAAATAAAAAAATACTTTATAGACAAATTCTTAATAGTAGTAGTATTTATAATATTAGCAGATGTACTAGCATTTCTATTGCCATTAGATATAATGATTTTTCCAGAATACATAATACTTAGTGGATTAGGTATGTTCTTCATGTATGGAGTAATAGGTTCAACTACATTTGTTAACTTATTCACTTTACTAAGAAATAGTAACAATATCAAAGATAAAAAATATGCAATCGTATGGGTATTCTCTGCGTTACTATTACTAGGATTAATCATTCAAATGATATTCCCTTATATATCAGTAAACATTACTATTGCAACAATAATGACAATATTAATATATTTCTCGATAGAAAATCCAGATTTAGAATTAATAAACGACTTAAATTTAGCAGCTAAGCAAGCAGAATCAGCTAACCACGCAAAATCTGATTTCTTATCAAGCATGTCTCATGAAATCAGAACTCCACTAAACGCAATAATAGGATTCTCACAAGCTCTAGCTAAAGAAAACATTTCAGGAAAAGCAAAAGAAGAAGTAAATGATATCTTACTTGCTTCAAATAATCTATTAGAAATCGTAAATGGTATTTTAGATATTTCAAAAATTGAAGCAAATAAAATTGAAATTGTAAAAGTAGATTATAGTACAAAATCTTTAATAGAAGAAGTGTCAAGTATAGCAAATGCTAGAATTGGTAGTAAACCGATTGATTTAAAAATAGAAGTTAATCCTAACATTCCACCAGTACTGTATGGTGATTCAATAAGATTAAAACAAATCCTTCTAAACATATTAACTAATGCAGTTAAATACACCAAAGAAGGCTATGTACTATTCCAAATAAACTCAGAAGTAGCAGATAAAGATGTTAAACTAACATTTAAAGTAGAAGATTCTGGAATCGGTATGACACAAGAAGCAATAGATAACCTTTATACAAAATTCCAAAGATTTGATATGGAAAAAAATGTTAACATATCAGGGACTGGATTAGGTATGGCAATTACTAAAGGTTTAATAGAACTTATGGATGGTACTATAGATGTAAAAAGTACTTATGGAGAGGGAACAACATTTACAGTAACATTAAATCAAGAATTAAGTTCAAAATCATTAACTGAAGTAGTTAAAAAAGTAAATGAAGAAAAAATAACACCATTCGATGCATCAGGTCAAAGAGTAATGATAGTAGATGATAATAAAATAAATCTAAAAGTAGCAGAAAAACTATTTGAAGAATATAAACTTACTATCGACCTAGTAGAAACTGGTCAAGATTGTATTGATAAAGTTATGAATGGTGAAAAATACGACATAATATTCCTGGACATTATGATGCCAAAAATGAAAGGCACAGAAGTTCTAGAAAATCTTAAAAAAGTTCGTGGTTTCAATATTCCTGTAGTAGCATTAACTGCTGATGTAATAACTGGTTTAGAAGACAACTATACATCACAAGGATTTGACGATTGTATGTCAAAACCTATTGTTGAAGAAGACTTATATTACATGTTAAAAAAGTTCCTTCGTTCTAATGATGTAGAAATAACTTTAAACCATGATACACAAGATGAAAAATACGATACAAGAATTTTAGAAGAAGCAGGTGTAAATGTTAAATTAGGAATGGATTTACTTGATGGTCAAGAAAATTATCAAAAAGCAGTAGAAGAATTTATCGATCAAGTAGAAAGTAAAATGAACGAATTATTCGGATATAAAATCAATTCTAATACAACAGAATATGGTACTTGTGCAAAAGAACTAAAAGACTTAGCTAATAGAATTGGTTACAATGATTTCGCAAATAAAATAGCAGAACATGAACAAGCCGGAAAAGAAAAAAATCTAACATTTATAAATAGTAACTTCACAAAACTAAAAATGGAATCAATAAAAGTTACAGATACAATAAAGAAATATTTAGGAAGGTAGTGATAAAATGAGAATAATGGATGTATACTTAGAATTAGCATCTTTCATATATTTGAGTATAATACTATTTTTCTATCTAAAGAAGAAAAAAGTAAACACAATTGAAAATAAAATATTCAAAGCAATGATCATTGCAGGTGTACTAGTATGTTTATCAGATGCAATCAGTACAATGTATGCAATGGATCATCCAAATAGCATAGTTTCTGAAATACTAATAAAGTGGAAATTAATAACTATGTCACTAGAAATGTTATTTGCAACATACTATATATTTTGTGTTACAAGTAGAAAATCAGCAGGAATAATTGATTTCAAAAATCATCCACATAGAAATCACTTCCTAATATATGCATGGATTATAATTGTAATAGCAGTAATTAGTACTTTAGCTACTATGTTCGGTGCTGTAAATATTACAATGGAAAAAAACGTATTTGACTATACTGGATCAGCATTAACTGCATGTCATATTGTTACAGTTGGTTCAGCAGTAACTTGGGTATTTATGTTCCTAAAGGTAATAAAAGAAATAACTCACAAGAAATATAGACAATTGCTATTATTACTAGGAATAGGTTTTGTAACAATAATAATTACACTAGTATTTCCAGTATATTCATTTTCAACATCAGCAATTGCATTCGTAAATGCTATGATATTCTTTAATATGGAAAACCCTGATGCTGGATTAATATCTAAATTAAATGAAGCAAAATCTCACGCTGAAGATGCAAATAAAACAAAAACAGATTTCTTATCTAGTATGTCACATGAAATAAGAACTCCATTAAATGCCATAGTAGGTTTTGGACAAGCACTAGCCAAAGAAGATATTTCAGGTACTGCTAAAGAAGAAGTACAAGATATCTTAATGGCTTCAAACACACTGCTAGAAATAGTAAATGGTATTCTAGACATATCTAAGATAGAATCAAATAAAATAGAAATCACAAATGGTGAATATAGTACAAAACGTTTAATAGATGAAATAACAAGTTTAATTAATGCAAGAATAGGTAGTAAACCATTAGATTTTAAAATAATAATCGATGAAAAACTTCCTCCAGTATTATATGGAGACCAAATGCGTATTAAACAAGTAGTAATAAATCTATTAACTAATGCAGTAAAATACACTAGAGAAGGAAGAATCCTATTTCAAATAAAAGCAGAAAATACAAATGATATTTGTAAATTAACTATCTCTGTTCAAGATACAGGAATAGGTATGACAGAAGAAGCGGTATCAAAAATCTTCTCTAAATTCGAAAGATTCGATATGCAAGAAAATATCCAAATCGAAGGTACTGGTCTAGGTATGGCTATTACTAAAAGTTTAATAGAACTAATGAATGGTACTATTACTGTAAAAAGTAAATATGGACAAGGTTCAACTTTCACAATTGAACTAGAACAAAAAATAGTACCTAAGAAAGAGTTAGAAGAAGAAAACGAAGATGATTCACAAGTAAAAGTATTTAACGCATCAAGTTCTAAAATTCTTGTAGTAGACGATAATAAAATTAACTTAAAAGTAGCTCAAAGATTATTAAGTGATTATAAAATACAAGTAGAAACAGCAAACTCAGGTTCAGAATGTATTGACTGCATTCTAGATGGTAAAAAATATGACTTAATCTTCATGGATATCATGATGCCTAAAATGAATGGGATTGAAACATTAGAAAATTTAAAAAATATAGTTGGATTCAAAATGCCTGTAGTAGCATTAACAGCAGATGTAATATCTGGTATGGAAGACAAATATGTTTCAAAAGGATTCGATGATTGTTTAGCAAAACCAATAGTTGAAGAAGAACTATATCATATGCTAAGAAAATTCTTAAAAGAAGTAAAAGAAGAACCTGTAGAAAAAGTAGAACCAACACCTGTTGTAGAACTACCTCAACAAGTAGAATTACCAACAGTAAAAGAAGAACCTGCAGTTGAATTACCAAGACCTACAGTTGTAGAACAACCAATTGTTGCACCGACTCCGGTAGTTGAGGCAGCACCAGTTGTTGAACCTGCTCCGACTCCGATAGTTGAGGCAGCACCAGTTGTTGAACTTGCACCAACACCAGTAGTCGAAGAATCAGTAGAAGAATCTTCTCCAGATGATCTTCATAACGTAGAATTATTAAAAAGTAATAAAATAAATGTTGATGCTGGTCTAGAACTTCTAAAAGACATGGAAATGTATAACATGACATTAGAAGAATTCTTTAACGAATTACAAAATAAATTAAATGAACTAACTGAATATAAAGAAGCGGGAAACATGGATGATTATGCAATACTAGCTCATGCTTTAAAAACAGAAGCAAGATATGTAGGTTGCGTAGAATTGGGCGATATGGCCTATGAACACGAACTAGCTGGTAAAGACAATAATCAAGCTTTAGTAAATGAAAAATTCGAAGAATTAAAAACTGAAGCAAATAGAGTTCATAGAATTATTAAAAGATATTTCGGAGCATAAAAAAACTAGATAAAATTATCTAGTTTTTTATATACTCTAAAAGAATGTCATGATATAATTTTAAAAGAGAGAGTAGGGGTAATATGCCAAATATATTTTTTGAAGTATCTGCATTAGCATATTGCATATTGATAACAGCAGTATTTTTATCTAAAAAGAATAATAATACATTAACAAATCTTACATATGTAGTAATGATTCTTATTACACTAGTAGAACTAGTAATGGGAATTACATATAATTTGTTAGGTTTTTTTGATATATCTTCAACGCTAACAATAGTTGCTTCGAAGTTGTTTTATTGCGCAAAAATATCATGGATGGTCGGCTTCGCATACTACATATATGTAGTAACATCTGATAAAAAAACAGATTCAGATATAGTCAGCAACCAAGAAAAATTCGTTCCATTTGCAATAAACATGATTATGTATGTTTTTAGAAATAAAGAAGATAGAGAAGAACTAAAAAGAAAAGGTGACCATACATTCTTCTTTATTAATAGAATGTTATTGAGTTTAATCATAGCTATTGTATTAGATATAGTTACATTAATTATTCCATTAAGTTTAAGTGTAAATTCTAATGTGATAACAATATCAGGACCAGTAGTTATCTTATCAAATATTTTATCAATGTCATGTATTATTGCGATGATGATATTAATGATAAAAAATAGACAAATAGTAAAAGAAAAATCATTAACAGCATTTATTTGGTTAAATATATTCCTACTAGCGGGAATGGTACTTCAGATGATAGTACCAGAAATTCCTGTACTAACAGTGTTACATGGATTTGCTACAACAGTAATTTACTACACAGTAGAAAACCCAGACTTAAATGCAATAGAAAAATTAAATATTGCAACTAAACAAGCAGAATCAGCTAACTCAGCAAAATCAAACTTCTTGTCAAGTATGTCACATGAAATAAGAACACCATTAAATGCAATCGTAGGATTTTCACAATCATTAGCTAAAGAAGAAATATCAGGACCAGCAAGAGATGAAGTAAAAGAAATTCTAAATGCATCTACAGGTCTATTAGAAACAATCAACGGTATATTAGACGTTTCAAAATTAGAGGCTAATAAAATAGAGATTCTTAAGACTGATTACAGTACAAGAAGATTAATAAACGAAATTGTAACAACAGCAAATAATAGATTAGGTAGTAAACCACTTGATTTAAAATTTGAAATAGATGAAAAATTACCTCCAGCATTAATAGGTGACTTCTTAAAAATAAAACAAATAATTCTAAATGTTTTAACTAATTCAATTAAATATACAAAAGTAGGACATATAACATTAAAAATAGATTCTATGACAGTAAACGATAAATGTATGTTAACAATTATTGTAGAAGATACTGGAATAGGTATGACTAAAGAAGATTTAGATGTAGTATTTGTTAAATTCCAAAGATTCGAATTAGATAAGAATATTAACATAGCAGGAACAGGACTTGGAATGGCAATTACAAAGGGTTTAGTAGAACTAATGAACGGGGAACTAAATGTAGAAAGTGAATATGGTAAGGGTACAACAACAACAATCATACTAGAACAAGATATTTCTAAAAAAGAACTTGCTAACGAAGAAGAACTAAGAGAAATTCAAAAAATCGAACCATTCAATGCTAAAGGTCAAAGAGTCCTAGTAGTAGATGACAACAAAATCAACTTAAAAGTAGCAGAAAGAATGTTAAACGAATACAATCTTGATTTAGACTTAGTAGGATCTGGAAAAGAATGTTTAGAACTAATAACATCAGGTAAGAAATATGACATAATTCTATTAGATATCATGATGCCAAAAATGAAAGGGCCAGAAGTATTAAAAGAATTAAAACATATTCCAGGTTTCGATATTCCTGTAGTAGCACTTACAGCAGATGTTATATCTGGTATGGAAGATAAATATACAGAACAAGGATTTGATGATTGTCTACCAAAACCAATTATTGAAGAAGAATTATATTATTTATTAAAAAAATACTTAAAAGAAACAGCACCAAAAGAAGTTACTATCGAAGATGAAAAAGATGAAAATGGTAAATATATAACAGAAGATTTAGTACCACGTCAAGAAGAAAAAGTCGAATTACCAACACCTGTTGTTGTAGAGCAACCAATAGTAGAAGAACCTAAAGCAATACCAACAATAGAACCAACTACTATAGAAAACGAATTAGACTTCGAACTTCCTAAACTAACAACTGAACCAACTCCAGTAGTTGAACAACCAACTATAGAAGAAACTCCACCAAAAGTTGAACAACCACAAGTTGAAGAAGAAAATAAAACAGTAGAAACATCGGATAAAAAAGAAGAAAAAACAGAACAATTTAGTTTCAATGATTTACCTGAAGTAAATTATTTATCTGAAATAATGACATTATCTACTGAACAAATATTCCAAGACGCTCAACAAACAGAACAACCTAAAAAGAATACAAATCCTATAAAAGATTTAATAGAAAAACTAGAAGAATATAAAAACGAAAAGAATTATGAATTATATGCTAAAGCAGCTAAAAAAATATAAGATCGTGCTAACGAACAAGAATTAAAAGAAATAAGTGAAATGGCTTACGAACATGAACTAGCAGGCAAAGCATTATATGAAGAATTCATTAATGAAAACTTTAATAAATTAAAAGAAATAATAGAAACAACAGTTAAATAAGGAGGGAATATATGAACACATTTTTACAAATATCATCCATAATATATGTATTTTATATCTTCATATTATTCTTCTCTAAAAAGAAAATACAATCACTAGAAAACAGAATATATGGCGGTATGATAATACACTCACTTGTATTATTAATAATCGATATAATTAGTAGAACATATGCATTAAATTTCCCAATATCTAAATATACCGCCAACTTATACAAAGTAACAATAAGTTTGATAACTGTATTCCCATTAATATTTTCTTATTACGTATACTATATTACATCAAGTAAACATGTAGAATTAGTCCCGTTCAAAGAACATCCTCATAGAGATTACTTTAAAAGAATAGAGATGAATGTTCTAATAATGATTATAATAACTATTATATTAATATTATTATTACCGATTGAATTACATGTAGATGGTGAAAAATTCACTCAAACAGGCCTTGCTATGTATGGAATATATATAAGTGGTACTTGTTGTTGTATTTCTTGGATTGTAATGTTAATGCTTAAAGTAAGACAATTAAAGAAAGAACATATTCTAAAAGTATCTAAATATACACCGATATACACTTATATCTTCTTATATATAATTGCAATTATAGTTCAAGTAATATTCCCTCAAATGAGTGTTATTGCAGCTGTTATAGCCTTTATGACAGTATTAATCTATCACACAATAGAAAATCCAGATGTAGGATTAATAAGTGAACTAAACGCTGCTAAAATAGAAGCAGAAGAAGCAAGTAATCATAAAACAGAATTCCTGGCTAATATGTCTCATGAAATTAGAACACCACTAAATGCAATAGTAGGTTTCTCACAAGCGTTAGCTAAAGAAAACATATCTGGTAAAGCAAAAGAAGAAGTAGAAGACATCTTAATGGCTTCTACAGCATTACTAGATATAGTAAATGGAATATTAGATATTTCTAAGATAGAATCAAATAAAATAGAAATAGTAGAAAGCGAATATCAACCTAAAAAAATGCTTAACGAAGTAACAAGTTTAATCAACGCAAGAATAGGTAGTAAACCGATAGATTTAAAAATATTAATAGATAATAATCTACCAGGTGTTCTATATGGAGATAGTATTCGTATAAAACAAATTATGATTAATTTACTAACTAACTCAGTTAAATACACTGAAGAAGGTAGAATACTATTACAAATAAAAGTAAATAACGATAAAGATAATTGTAAATTAATTATAGAAGTATCAGATACTGGAATAGGTATGTCAGAAGAAGACATAACAAACCTATTTACCAGATATCAAAGATTTGATTCGGAAAAAAATGCCGGCATAGAAGGTACAGGAATAGGTATGACAATTACTAAAGGTCTTGTAGAATTAATGGGCGGCGAAATAACAGTAAAAAGTAAACGAGAACAAGGAACTACATTTACAGTAACTATCAATCAAAAAATCATTAAATTAGAACAAGAAGAAATTGTAGAAAAATCAACAACAATAACACCATTCAACGCATCTGGTTCTAAAGTTCTAGTAGTAGATGATAATAAAATAAACCTAAAAGTAGCAGAACGTTTATTAAGAGATTACAACATAAATGTTGAAACAGTAAATTCAGGTCCTGAATGTATAGATAAAGTATTAGATGGTAAAAAATATGATTTAATTTTCATGGATATTATGATGCCAAAAATGAATGGTATAGAAACATTAGAAAACCTAAAAAGCATAGTAGGATTCAATATGCCAGTAGTAGCACTAACAGCAGATGTAATATCTGGTATGGAAGATAAATACATATCAAAAGGATTTGATGATGGTTTAGCAAAACCAATAGTAGAAGAAGAACTTTACTATATGTTGAAAAAATATTTAAAAGAATCTACTGAACAGCAAAATACAATAACTACAAAAGATATCGAATCAAACGATGAACACAACATAAATTTATTAGAAGAAAATGGTATTAATGTTAAAGCCGGAATAGAACTTCTAAAAGACATGTCTATGTATGAAATGACATTAGAAGAATTCTATAATGAACTGCCAAACAAACTAAAAGAATTAACTGAATATAAAGAAACAGGAAACATGGATGATTATGCAATACTTGCTCATGCATTAAAAACAGAAGCAAGATACGTAGGATGTAATGAACTAGGTGATATGGCTTATGAACATGAACTAGCAGGTAAAGCAAATGATCAAAATAAAGTAAATGAAAACTTCGACAAATTAGCTAATGAAGCTAATAGAATTTATGAAATAGTAAAAAGATATTTTGGTGATAAAAACTAGATAAAATTATCTAGTTTTTTTTATTTAAAAAGATAACATTGTATACCAACATTTTAAAAGCTATGATATAATTACATAAGAGAGTAGGGAATTATATGGATATTCATTTTCAAATATTAGCATTATTTTATTTGATAGTAATAACAATCGTATTTTTTGTAAAGAAAAAAAACAACACACTAGAAAATTACATATATAGAGGAGTAATTGTAGTAACATTTATAGAAATAATATTAGACTTAGTAAGTAAAATATTAAACGTTACAATGCATGGTCATATTATTTCAGAAATAATGACAAAACTATTTATGTGTTCAACACTAACATGGTCGTTAACATTTGTGTTCTATGTCTTAGCATTAACATCACCTAAAAACACATCAGGTGACTTAACTAAAGAAACAAAAGCATATTTTGTAAAAATGTTATTTGTATTAGTTGCAATCATTCTTGTAGCAGATGTAATAATTATGTGTTTACCAATGCAAATTGAATTAATAAATAATGGTCAATTATACTCAGGACCAGTATTATACTTTGTATATTTCGGAATCGCAGTAACAATGTTTATCAATACATTCTTAGCTTTAAAAAATTCTAAAAGTCTATTCGAAAAAAGATTCCTTTCAATTCATGCATATACATTATTTATACTTGGAGGTATATTAATTCAAATATTTATGCCTCAAATGTCTATTAATGTAACAATAGTAACATTAACAACAATATTAATATATTTTACAATCGAAAACCCAGACTTACAGCTAATAGAAGAATTAAATATAGCAACAAGACAAGCTGAATCAGCAAACCATGCTAAATCAGATTTCTTATCAAGTATGTCGCATGAAATCAGAACACCACTTAATGCAATAATTGGTTTCTCACAAGCATTAGCTAAAGAAGATATTTCTGGACCAGCAAAAGACGAAGTAAAAGATATATTAAATGCTTCGAATAACTTATTAGAAATAGTAAATGGAATTCTAGATATATCTAAGATTGAAGCTAAAAAAATCGAAATAGTAAATGTAGATTACAGCACAAGAGAATTACTAAATGAAGTAACTACACTCGTAAATACAAGAATCGGAAGTAAATTAGTAGAATTTAAAATAGACGTAGATAATAACTTACCTCCAGTATTATATGGAGATAGTATGAGATTACGTCAAATCTTATTAAATCTATTAAGTAACTCAGTAAAATACACTACTGAAGGACATATTTTATTCCAAGTTAACTTCCAAATAATAGGACAAAAATGTAAGTTAATTATAAAAGTAGAAGACACTGGTATAGGTATGACTGAAGAAGATTTAGCGAACCTATATACAAAATTCCAAAGATTCGATATCGAAAAAAATGTTAACATAGCAGGTACAGGACTTGGTATGGCAATCACTAAAGGCTTAGTAGATTTACTAGGTGGAGAAATACTAGTAAAGAGTACATACGGTGAAGGAACAACCTTTACAGTATTCTTAGAACAAGAACTAAGTTCTAAACGTTTAGAAGATATAACAGTAAAAGAAGATCTAGGTGCAGTAGTACCATTCAACGCAAAAGGTCAAAAAGTTATGGTAGTAGACGATAACAAAATAAACCTAAAAGTTGCAGAAAAACTATTAGCAGACTACAACTTAGAAGTAGAACTAATAGATAACGGTCGTGATTGTATCAACAAAATACTATCTGGAAATAAATACGATATTATTTTCCTAGATATCATGATGCCTAAAATGAAAGGACCTGAAGTACTAGCAAACTTAAAAAATATCAATGGTTTCAACATTCCAGTAGTAGCATTAACAGCTGATATAATATCTGGTATGGAAGATAAATACATAACTCAAGGATTTGACGATTGTATGCCAAAACCAATCGTAGAAGAAGAACTATTCTACATGTTAAAAAGATTCTTAAAAGAAACAGAAACAGAAGAAACAGAAGTACCAACAAAACCAAAATTCAACCCAGACATGCATCTATTAATAGATTTTGGTGTAAATGTTGAAGGTGCATTAGAATTATTAAAAACCGAAGAAGCATACAACGACAAAATGAATGATTTCTATGAAGATTTAGAAAACAAAATAAATACACTGTTTGAGTTAAAAAATAATTCAAACTTAGAAGACTATGCAATACTAACACATGCATTAAAAACAGAAGCTAGATACTTAGGATTTGATGCATTCTCAGATATCGCATACGAACATGAATTAAATGCAAAAGAAAAAAATATCGACTATATTGTAAGTAACTATCCAAGATTAAAAATGGAATCAATACGTATTTATGATTTAGTTAAGAAATATTTAGGAAAGTAGAAAGGGGAGATTAATATGCATTTATACTTGCAAATAGGTTCATTCTTATATTTACTATTAATCGCAGTTATCTACTTCCGTAAAAAGAGTATCAAAACAATAGAAAATACAACATTCAAAGCCTTAATGATATACGGAGGACTAAACCTAATATTCGATATCATTAGTACTCAATATAACGTAGGCTTTGGTGGTGGTAAATATGCAGAACCAATATTTAAATTATATTTATATGCTTTAGTATCATTCATATTTACATTTACATTCTATGTATTTGAAATATCATCAAAATACCACGTAGACAACGTTCCATTTAAAGAACATCCAAATCGTAAAAAACTACTCCTAGCAATGGCTTGCTACATAACATTAATTATGATAATTTGTGCAGTAATGACATTCTTAGATGTTGATATAGTAGTTGGAAATGGATACTATACTCAAAGTGGACCAGCAATGGATTTTGCTTATATAGTAGCAATAGTTGGAGTTATATCTTGGGGAGCATTCATCTTCCTTGATAGAAAAAACTTCAAAGATAAAAAATATATTCCAGTTTACTTTTTCAACACAGTTGGACTAGCAACAATTGGATTACAATTTGTATTTGCAAACTTACCATTAGTTAGTACTGTAGTAGCAGCAGTTACTGTAGTAACATTCTTTACAATGGAAAATCCAGATGCAAGATTAATTAATAAATTAAATGAAGCAAAAGATACAGCTGAAGATGCTAATAAAGCAAAAACAGACTTCCTATCAAGTATGTCTCATGAAATTAGAACACCACTAAATGCTATCGTAGGATTTGGTCAAGCTCTAGCTAAAGAAGACATATCTGGTACAGCAAAAGAAGAAGTACAAGATATCTTAATGGCTTCACAAACACTATTAGATATAGTAAATGGAATTCTAGACATATCTAAGATAGAATCAAATAAAATAGAAATAGTAGAAGCTGAATATAGTAGTAAGAAAATGATTAATGAAATCACAAGTCTTACTAACGCAAGAATAGGTAGTAAACCAATAGATTTCAAAGTATTAGTAGATGAAAATCTACCAGCAGTATTATATGGTGATCAAATGCGTGTTAAACAAGTTGTTATCAACCTATTAACAAACGCAGTTAAATACACAACTGAAGGTAGAGTACTATTCCAAGCAAAAGCTGAAAATGATCTAGAAAAAAATATAAGTAAAATAACATTCTCAGTACAAGATACTGGAATGGGTATGACAGAAGAAGACATTGAACACTTATTCAATAAGTATCAAAGATTCGATATGGAAAAGAATGCTAACGTTGAAGGTACTGGTCTAGGTATGGCCATTACTAAAAGTTTAGTAGAATTAATGAATGGTGACATTCAAGTAAAAAGTAAATATGGTGAAGGATCAACATTCACTATAGTATTAGAACAAAAAATAATAAAACTAGAAGAAGAAAAAGTAGAAGAAGAAAAACCTTCTGAAATAATTGCATTCAATGCAGCAGGTTCTAAAGTGCTTGTAGTAGATGATAACAAAATCAACTTAAAAGTTGCTCAAAGATTACTAAAAGAATATAACATAACAGTTGAAACAGCTAACTCAGGTTCTGAAAGTATCGACTACATACTAGATGGAAAGAAATATGACTTAATCTTTATGGATATCATGATGCCAAAAATGAATGGTATGGAAACTCTAGAAAACTTAAAGAACATTGTAGGTTTCGATATGCCAGTAGTAGCATTAACAGCAGACGTAATATCTGGTATGGAAGAAAAATATTTTTCTAAAGGATTTGATGATTGTTTAGCAAAACCAATCGTTGAAGAAGAATTATATTACATGTTAAAAAAATTCTTAAAAGAATCAACTGAACAACCTAGTACAGCACCAATCAGTGCACCTGTAACTGAATCATCACCAAGTGATGCTCACAGTGTAGAATTACTAGAATCAAATAGAATAAACGTAAAAGCTGGATTAGAACTTCTGAAAGATATGTCAATGTATGATATGACATTAGAAGAATTCTATAATGAATTACAAACAAAAATAAAAGATTTAACAGAGTTTAAAGAATCAGGAAACATGGATGATTATGCAATACTTGCTCATGCATTAAAAACAGAAGCAAGATACGTAGGATGTAATGAATTAGGAGACATGGCTTACGAACATGAACTAGCAGGTAAAGAAAACAATCAAACATTAGTAAATGAAAAGTTTGATGAATTAATTACTGAAGCAAATAGAGTTCATGGTATAATAAAAAGGTATTTAGGAGAATAGATATGAATAAAGAATTATTAGAAAAAATAAATGAGACTTTTAATAGAGCTATAGCTAACTCAAAAGAAGATACTCAATTACAAATCAAAATATTAAAAAACAACGTTAATGCATTATTCACAGAATATGAACAAAAAGCTAGTAATCCAGAAACTCCTGTTGCTCCTACAGTAGTAACACCTGCGCCAGTAGTAGAACAACCAGTAGTAGCACCTGCACCAACTCCAGTAGTTGAGGCAGCACCAGTTGCAGCACCTGCACCAACTCCAGTAGTTGCAGCAGCACCAGTTGAAACTCTTGAAGCACCAGATGTTCCTGATACATTAACTCAAGCTGATATGAAATCAATTCTTATAGTAGATGATTCAAGCATGATTCGTAATTATCTAGAAAGAATATTCATAAACGAATATAACATTACTACAGCAGTAGATGGTAATGATGCAATAGAAAAAATAGAACAAAATAGAAGTGAATTAAATATCATCTTACTTGATTTAGTAATGCCAAAAGCAGATGGTTTCTTCGTATTAGAACATATTCAAAAATACAACATAGATATCCCAGTAATCATTATTAGTGGAGATACAAGTAAAGAAAGTGTTGAAAAAGCATTTAACTATGGTGTAGTAGACATGATCAAAAAACCATTTGATAGTGATTTAATTAAAGAAAAAGTAATTAGATACAGTAAATAAGATACACAATAGTGTATCTTTTTTATTTTAAATAACGTCCATATTTTAACAACATATCCTTATATACCATCTTAATTTTATTAAAATTAACCTCACTAAATTTATCTCTATACTTATCAATATCAAAAATTCCTTTATTATTAATAATATTCTCCCAGTTTTTCTTTATAAAGTTATAAGAAAAATCTAACTCTTCATTAGACAAACCTATTCCCTTAGTAATAGCCAAATTATTTAAATCATGAATACTCATATTTTCAATATACCTTTTAATTAAAATAAACATATAATCACCTAATACATAGTATGAATAAACTAATAAAACTAATACTAATAATGGTGATTTATATGAAAAAGTACTATCTTATAATAACTATTCTTACACTCATAACAATATCTAGATATATATACTTATCAGAATACAAACATAACTACTATAATAATTTATATATTAGTAAAACAAATAAAATAATATATGGTATTAATGCTCCAAGAGGTCGTATTCTAGATAGAAATGGAAAAGTACTAGTAGACAATATAGGTATTAATACAATTGTATTTCGTCAAATAGATGGAATAAATACGAAAGAAATAGCTACTATTTTAAATAATATAATAGATGTAGAACCAGCATCTATAAATACTCAAAAAGAATATTATCTTAAATACGAAGACACAAACTATCTACTAACAAAAGAAGAACAAAATCTCTACGAAAGAAGAAAACTTACAATCCAAGAAATAGAAAGAATAAAACTAAAAAGAATTAAACCAACATATACAATAGAAGAGCAAAAATTAATAACTATACATAATCTATTAAATAACGGCTATCACTATGATTACAAGATAATAAAACAAGATATATCAAATGAACTATGTGCTCAAATAAATACTAAAAACATTCCTGGATTAACATGCGAATATACAAGTAAAAGAATATACCTCTACGATACACTAACCAACATATATGGCAAAGTAGGTAATATATCTAAAGAAAATAAAGACTACTATCTAAGTAAAGGATATAAACTAAATGATGAAGTAGGTCTAAGCTACTTAGAAAAACAATACGACGACTATCTAAAAGGATCAAAAGCAGAATACATAATAAATGAAGATAATTCTCTAACAAAGATAAAAGATTCAATACAAGGTAATGACATATATTTAAGTATCGATATAGATATTCAACTAGCAATAGATAAAATAATAAAAGATAATATAGATAAAGCCAAAAAACAAAAAAACACTAAATATCTTAATTCAGCATACGTAATAGTAAGCAATCCTAATACAGGAGAAATAATATCAAGTAATGCTCTTATGAAAGTAAAAGATACATATTATGATATCTCTACTAATCTAATAACCAATTCTTTCACAGTGGGCTCAGTAGTCAAGGGAGCTTCTCATACAGTAGGTTATCAAAATAATTTAATAAATAATACTAAAAGAAAAGATATATGTATAAAACTATATCAAGTACCAGAAAAATGCTCATACAAATACAATGGTTACATAAACGATATAAAAGCTTTAAGAACATCTTCTAACTCATATCAATTCCAAACAGTAATTAAACTAGTAGGC
>JAZOOK010000175.1:0-15557 GCA_045654965.1 Candidatus Coprovivens sp.
ATAAAGCAAATAAAAAAAATAAATTAAAACTGATATCTATCTTTTCAATAATAATTATAATTCTAATTTATTTAATATTTCGATTTATATATTTAGGGTATAACATAAAAGAAGTAGAACTAAATCATCGAGAAACAAAAATAATAAATTTAGGTATACCTAAAACATCATTTTTACTAAAAGAAAATAATGGTAGTTATTCATTAAAAAACTTTAGAAGTGCTCATACTTTAAACGCTGAGATAAAAGATTATTTAAAAGAACTAGAATATAGAACATGTAATAATACTATTTATTATTATAATAAAGAAGATGACTTTTCGATAATTGAATACTCAGTAAAAGATAATATTTTATTCAGTACAATATCTTATCATATTAGAAATAAAGACTATTGTTATACAACAAAACTTGATGAGTATGGAGAAAAATTAGGAATACTACATAGAGTAAGAGGTTTTAATAATTACATTCCACTAGATAAAAATGGAAAACCATTAAAACAAAACGTCTTAGCAATAGAGTTATGGGATGGTGGAAAAGGTTCGTCCGAATATATATTTGAACTAGAATTAGACGCAAGCATATTCAAAGATGAAAAAAGTCCATTAGAAAAACTAGAACATTCCAAAGGCACTTACGAAATAAAAGGTAATAAAGTATATTATTATCGTACAGAAATTTTATATGCATCCAAAAAAATAGATATACCAGAAGTATCAGTATTTGAAATAGATAAAGATAAGAATCTAATACTAATAGACAACTACTTTAAGAAATATGAAAAAGAAGTAATATTATATCGTTAAAATAAAAAAAGTACCAAAATTTTTCAAAATCAAACTCTTATGATAGAATACACATCACTAAGAGGGGATTACTATGACAAGAGAAAAAGAAGTTCTAGATTTTAAAGAAGCAGTAACTTTATTTCTAGATAGAACTATGTCTGACTTAAAAAACGAATCAGAAATACCTGCATTAAATATTGTATTTCCAGATAGTGCATTTAAACTATTTGAATACATAAAAGACCATCCATATGAAAAAGATGGTTCATACGTACCACCACTATATGATAGAGATATCGAAAAAGCCAAAATAGAAAATAATAGTAATCCAGATCTACCAACTATTAATATACATAATCCAGTATTATTCTTTGAACTACTAACGGATATAATTAATTCATGGAGAGACTTTAAAAATAAATGCTTTGGATCATACAGTCCTCGAGCCTTATTTATTCAAAATATAAAAAGACTATTCTTAAGAATGTCTCCAAGTGATTTTGACAATATAGAACAATTCTTACAAAGAGAATTATCTTTCTTAAAAGATGAAACATTTGAAGAATATATATCTAAAAACACAGTAATCGGTGAATATGAAGGATATATATTAAAGACAGCTCTAGAAGAAGCACCATCATGGTGTGAAACTTCTAAAAAAATGACTTTCTATATAACAAATGACAACAATGAATTTCATACATTACCAAGTATCTATTTTGGTATAACAGAAGAAGACGATAAAAAAGTATGTTATATCTATGCTATTCAAAACGAAAGATTCCGTCGCAACAGTAAAATAATTCAAAGAAAATTATATAAACTAAATTCCGGTATAGAAAATCCAAATGTAAATCCAGCTAGTGTTTTAGTATTACAAACATTTATAAATATGTTAAAAGAAAAAGGGATAACTAATATAAAAGTACCAGGCATGCAAGTATTATCATATAGATATCACGAACTACTAAGTGAAAAAACAAAAAAAGATTTTGAAAAAGATTATTCACCAGAACAATTAGAATACATAAATAATCTGAACTCATATGATAGAGAAAGAAAATTAGAAGAATATGAATGGCAAAAATTATGGTACTCACATGTAGTAGATAAACAAGACTTCATAAGTGAAACAAAAACTGAAGGTTTATTCAATGTATTTATGAGAGTAGAAGAACAATTCGGTATAATAGAACTACTAAACACACCATTTATAGAAGATGAAAATCTAAATATTAGAATATCTAATGAACCTACAAAACAAAAGAAGATAGTATAAACTATCTTTTTTTATATGTTATAATACCTTAAGGAAGTGATAATATGGCAATAGAACTAGTAAAAGAATACTTTAAAAAATACAATATGGAATCTAAAATAATAGAACTTCCTACATCTTCAGCAACAGTAAAAGAAGCAGCAGAATCCCTAGGTACAGAAGAAGCACTAATTGCTAAAACATTATCATTCATAGTAGAAGATAAACCAATACTTATAGTAGCAGCTGGTGATGCTAAAATAGACAATGCTAAGTACAAAGGATACTTCCATACAAAAGCCAAGATGATACCATTTGAAGATGTAAACAATCTAATTGGTCATAATCCTGGTGGTGTATGTCCATTTGCAATTAACGAAGGAGTAACTGTTTACTTAGATGAATCACTAAAAAGATTTGAACATGTATACCCAGCATGCGGCTCAAGTAATAGCGCAATAAAACTAACTATCCAAGAATTAGAAAAATATTCAAACTATACTACTTGGATAGATGTATGTAAATATTAGTAGAATAGAATCGTATTCTACTTTTTATATAAATTAATATGATATAATCAAGAAGGAGTGATAATATGTTAGAAATATTTAAATCAATTTTATTCGGTATAGTAGAAGGTATAACAGAATGGTTACCAATATCATCTACAGGACACATGATTCTTCTAGATGAATTTATTAAAATAAAATTTCAAACACCAGGATTCTACGAACTATTCCAAGTAGTAATCCAACTAGGAGCAATCTTAGCAGTAGTAGTAATGTACTTTAAAACTATATGTCCATTCGGATTTGGTAAAGATAAACAAGAAAGAAAAGATACTTGGAATCTATGGGGTAAAATACTAGTAGCATGTCTACCAGCAGCTATAATAGGTATTTTATTTGATGACTGGTTAGATGAACACTTATACAATAGTGTAGTAGTATCACTAGCATTAATCATATATGGTATTATCTTCATTGTAATAGAATCAAAACAAATAGGGAAAAGAAAAACTAAAGAACTAAACGATATAACATATAAGCAAGCAGTAGGTGTAGGTTGTTTCCAATTACTATCATTAATACCTGGTACTAGTAGAAGTGGATCAACTATAATAGGTGGTCTAATCTTAGGACTAGAAAGAAGTGTAGCAGCATCATTCACATTCTTCCTAGCAATCCCAGTAATGTGTGGAGCATCACTATTAAAACTAGTAAAATATGTTCTAGAAACAGGATTTACATTCATAGCTGGTGATTTATTACTACTAGGAATAGGGTGCTTAGTAGCCTTCATTGTAAGTATTTTAATAATTAAATTCTTAATGAATTATATAAGAAAACACGACTTTAAAGTATTTGGATACTATAGAATAGTACTAGGTATACTAGTATTACTATACTTCTTATTTACGTTATAAAAAATTATTATAGAACAATAAAAAGTAAATCAATTCGATTTACTTTTTTCCATGTTATAATTTTATTGTAATAGGTAAGATATTGTATAAAGGTAGAAAGGTAAGGGGATTTTGATGTAACGATTATTAATTTTAACCAATCAAAAAATTTGTAAAGAAAGAATAACGTAGAGGAGTAAAAATGAAACAAATTGAAGATTTAAGATTAAGATTAATGGTATTTAAAAGTGCTTTAGAATTAGGGAAAAAAGTAGATGAGCACCTACTAGAAATGTATGGACTAGATAAAGAAGAATATACATTCTTATTACCCCTAAAAGAGAACTTTTTCTCTGATGGACACCAAAAGGTAGAGATAATGGACACTGTAAGAGGAAAAGATGTCTTCTGTCTAACTGATATAGGAAACTGTTCAGTAACATATAATATGAGAGGTTTTGTAAACCATATGAGTCCAAACGATTGGATTATGGAATTAAAAGATGGTATTGGAGCTTGTAATTGCCACGCAAGAAGCATTCATATCATAACACCATTATTATATGCAGGAAGACAACATAGAAGAAAAACAAGAGAAAACTTAATGTGCGGTATGATGCTACATGAATTAGAAGAAATGAGTGGAATGAAAACATTTATAACTTTTGATGCACATGATCCTGGAGTAGAACACGCACTACATAAAACAGAATTTGATAATTTCTTTGCTACTAATGTAATATTAGAAGATTTTATAAATAATCTTCCTCAAGAAGAATTAGAACATTTAGCATTCATAGCTCCAGATAATGGTGCAGTAGGTAGAAGAGACGTATACCTAAACTCATTTAATTCAACACATGTTGATAGAGAAGCAGGAAGCTTCATAAAAAAGAGAGACTACAACAACTTAGTAGATGGCAAATACCCAGTAATCGAACATCTATATAGCGGTAATAGTGACCTAACAGGTTATACTGCTATAGTAAGCGATGATATGATATCAAGTGGTGGTAGCATGTTCGATTGTATGGAAGAATTAAAAGCACGCAACGCTAAAAAAATATACTTATTCGTTACATATGCCTTATTTGCTAATGGTATAGATAAATTCGATGAATATTATGAAAAAGGTATGTTCGATGGAATATATACAACAAATCTATCTTATATACCGGAAGAATATAAACAAAAACCATGGTTACATGTATGTGACTGTTCTAAACTATTAGCAGAAGTAATATACAATATCCATAACGATAAATCTATTTCTGGTATCTTAAGAGATAAATCTCATCCAGTAAAAGTACTAGAAAAGAAATTTAGTCAAACACAAGAATAATTATAAAAACGATATATATCGTGATATAAAGAAAATAAATATAAATATAAAAAAAAATAATGTTATAAATCATTGACTTTATAATTTGAGAAAATTATAATAAACACAACTTTAGAGAATTTGCCCAAGTATTCAGGTCAAATATAAATAAAAGGGTGAGGACAAAGGGCAGACTTATTGCTTTTTGTCCCCTTTTTTTATAGAATGAACTTAATAATAGGTAAATAATTAGATAGGGGAGTGAAATATATGATCATAGTAGATGTTAACAAACTAGCCAAAAACTTTGGTTATGGGTCACTATTTGAAGATGTTTCTTTTTCATTAAACGAAGGAGAATCTTTAGCAATAGTGGGACCTAATGGTTGTGGTAAATCAACAATACTAAAAATTATTGCTGGTATCGAATCGACAGACAAAGGAACAGTTAATATCAAAAAAGGTGCAAAAGTAGCATACTTAGACCAACTAGGTTCTACGATGGATGATGATAGAACAGTATATGAAATTCTAAAAGATGCATTCGTAGAAATTAATGCTGTCGAAAGACAAGTAAAAGAGTATGAAAGAAAAGTAAGCGAAGAATATAGTGATATAGTACTAGAAAAATATTGTGCATTACTAGAAAAATTTAACATCATGGGTGGCTACGAAGTTGATGTAAAAATAAACACAGTAATCAACGGATTAGAATTAAATCCAGAAATGTTAACACAAAACTACAATACACTATCAGGCGGAGAAAAAACACTAGTTCAACTTGCAAAAGCACTATTAATAGAACCAGACCTTTTACTATTAGATGAACCAACAAACCATTTAGATTTAAAACGTATTGAATGGTTAGAAGGATATATCAAATCATTCAAAGGAGCATCAATAATCGTATCTCACGATAGATACTTCTTAGATAAAATGGCTAATCAAATATTAGCAATAGATGATTATGGTATAGGAAGAGTTTATGCAACAAATTACTCTGGATACTTAGTACAAAGAGAAATTGAATTTGAAAAGCAAATGACTCAATATGGTGATGAACAAGAAGCAATAAAACAACTTGAAGCTAAAGCTAAACAATTTATGAGTCTTGGTATGGGGCGTAATAGTTCTGCTTTAACTAAACAAGGTAAAACCCTATGGGAAAGAGCTCAAAGAATGAGACAAAGAGCTATAAGAAAACCTAAAGAACAAAAGAAACTAAATGTATCATTCATGGAAGAAAATAAATCTAGTAAAAAAATAATAATTACAAAAGACTTATTCGTTGCAACTCCAGAAGGAAGAATGATACTAGATGGTGTAGATCTTGAAATAAGCGCTGGAGAAAGAGTAGCATTCTTAGGAGAAAACGGAACAGGAAAATCTACATTTGTAAAAACAATAATGGGAGAACAAAATTTACCAGTATTAGGAGATGTATTCGTAGGACCTAGTGTTAAAATTGGATACATACCTCAAATGATAGAATTTGAAAATGGAAATCAATCATTATTAGAATATTTTAGTAGAGCAGTGGGTCTACCAGAACAAAGATGTCGCAGTATCTTAGCTAGATTTAGATTTGACTCAGGCGACGTAACTAAAAGAGTAAAAAGTCTTTCTGGTGGAGAAAAAATGCGAGTAAAAATGGCTGAACTTCTACAACAAGAAGTAAATACTCTAATATTTGACGAACCAACAAACCACATCGATATTCCGACTAAAGAAGTACTAGAAGAAGCTCTAGAAGAATTCTCAGGTACACTAATATTTATCAGTCATGATAGATTCTTCATAAACAAGTTTGCAAACAAAATAATAGTATTTGAAGGGGGACTAGCAAATGAATATTGGGGCAATTATGATGAATATAAAGCTTCAATAAGTGCAGAATCAAAAGGTAACGGAAATGAAAGAAAAAAAGGAAAATAAAGAACAAAACATATTAAGAATATTAACTGAACTAGTTAGAATACCATCTTACGGAAAAATAGAACCCGATCATAAAATGATAGAGTATCTAAAAAAGAATTTCCAAGACTGTGAAGAAACAGTGGAAATGGTAGATAAAAATGGTAATACACATTTACTAGTAGGAGTTAATCAACCATTACATAATCTAAATAATGCAATAGTATTATCTGGACATATAGATACAGTAAGAGAAACAGATAATCACGTATGTAACGTATCAGTAGAGGGAAATACACTAAAAGGTTTAGGTATATCCGATATGAAAGCATTTATTGCAACTATAATAGCTAATTTAGATTATTTAAAACAATTAGATATACCAGTAGTAATCAGTTTAACTTCAGATGAAGAAACAAATTTATTAGGTATAGAACATATAATTAAAGAATTAAAAAATAGAGAAATAAATCCAGGTATGGTAGTAGTAGGTGAACCAACTAATCTAGATTATTATGTATCTAGTAGAGGTAATTCCATATACGTAAGTTTAATGAATGGAATAGCATGTCATTCTGGTACTCCAGAACTAGGAGTAAATGCAATAGAATTACAAGTAGAATTCATCTCAGAAATAGTAAGACTAAAAGAATTATTTGAGAAAGAAGCAGCCGTATGCATTACACATGTCGAAGGCGGTAAATCTCCTTCTAATGTAGTACCAGCTATGAGCTCAGCATGTTTCGGTATTAGAACTTCTAATAAGACAGTACTTGCTGAAATGTATAACTACTTATCTGAAAGACATAAAGAAATAAGCAAATCATATGGTGAATCAAAATTATTTAACGTATTAGATATACCACCATTTGAAAGAAGAAATAACGAGTTTATTGCTGAAGAAGCAAATCGTACTGGCAAAAAACAAATAGATGCTAAATACGCAACAGAAGCCGGATATTTCCAAAGAGAATACCCTGACTCAGCAATATTAATATATGGCCCAGGGCAACCAGACAAGATTCATGAATCTGGAGAATATCTTGAACCAACCAAACTATTTCAATATGCAGATGAATTAAACATTCTATTAAATAATTATTTAAAATACAAAAAAACTAATCCTAAAAAATTAGTTCATGATAAAAAATAAAAAGAATAAAAGTGGGTGATATTATGAAATTAGTTTTAGCTAAATTAGAAGATTTACAAGATATAAAAGATATGTATACTAAAATAGTTGAAAACATGTATGCAAATGATATAAAAATATGGAATCAATACTATCCTAATGAAGTATTTGAAAGTGACATAGAAAATAAAACTTTATATCTTCTAAAAGAAAACAATAATATACTTGGTGCATTCGTAATGTACGAACACACAAACCCTGAAGAAGACGTAGAATGGGAAAACATTGAAGCAAAAGCTTATCTATTAAATAGAGTAGGAGTTAATGTAGAATTCCTACGTCAAGGAATAGGTAAAAAACTAATACAAGAAGCTTGCAAATTAGCAACTAAAAAAGGAGCAGGATACTTACGCCTTCTTGTAAGTGAAATAAATAATCCTGCTATTGAATTATATTCAAAATGCAAATTCAATAAATTAAAAGGTATTCATGTAGAAAGAGTAAGAGAAGACTTCTCTTTAAATGAATACGGCTTTGAAATGCAATTAAATAACAAAAGAGATACAAACAATAGTTAAAGTAGTTTAATTAGAGTTTTCGTGTCTCTTTTTTTATAAATAAAACAAATAGAATAGAGAGGTATGAAATATGAACAATTTTACTAACGCAGATTATGTGAATATGAAAAAGAATTCCAAAAAGATATTTAAAGATAAAGTTCATACAAAGAATGTTCAAGAGTTAATGAAAAACGAATGGAACAACATCAGAAATTTCCCTTATCAAAGTTATAAAAAGATAAGAGAATGGCAACTAAAAAGAATATCTTACATCGTAGATTATGCATATGAAAATATTCCATTATATCGCAAAAAGTATGATGAAATCGGTTTTAAAAAGGGGGATATTAAAACGTGGAGAGATTATAATAGATTACCTATACTAACAAAAGAAGAATTAATAAACGGTTTTCCAAACCTAATAGTTAAAGATGTACAAGACTTTAACATATCAACTAGAAGCTCTGGTTCTAGTGGAAAATTTGTAACAATAGCAGTATCACAAGATGCAATATATAACGATACAGTTCAAGGATTTAGACAATACTATCTTCAATCTAATAATAGATATGATTCTAAAGACACAGTATTATTTATCTATACATGTCCATGGTGGATAACAGAAGTAGATGGACTATATAAATCAGAATTTTTACCAACTACTACAAAAGTAGAAGATGCAATAAAAAAGATAAAAGAAATAAGACCAAAAATTATATCAACTTATCCTACATATTTAGAAAAAATAAGTTCAAAAGAAATAGATTTAAGTAAATATGGAGTTGATACAGTAATAGTACATTCAGAACAATCTAGTAGATCATTTAGAGCCAAATTAGAACGTGAACTTAATGTAAAAATAGTAGATGAATATAGTAGTGAAGAAATGACTAGAATAGCTCTTGAATGTCCGTATCACACATATCATTTAGAAGAAGATGCATGTTATGTAGAAGCGCTAGATCCAAAAACATTCAAAAAAGTAAAACCCGGAGAACCAGGTATCTTAGTAGGAACTAATTTACTTAATTTATCTACTCCAATAATCAAATATAATCAAGGAGATTTAGTAATATTAGATAAACCAACTAAATGTGAATGTAAAAACAAATGCCGTACAATGAACAAGATTCAAGGAAGATTAATGGATAGTGTCATGATAAATAAAAATGAATACGTACCAGCATCATCTTTCATGGACATAGCATATAATTGGTTCTTAGAATTTAATATACCAGTTCATGGTTTAAGATATCAATTTGTTCAATATGAACCAAATGAATTAACACTATATCTAATTAAAGGATACTTTGAATTAGATTTAGAAATTATAAAAAATAGTATTTATCTATTAATACCTAAAAAGATGAAATTAAAAATAGAACTAGTAGATGAATTTCCAAAAATAAAAGGAGAAAAATATCGACCAGTAATAAATTTATGTAAGGGGTGAAAACATGGTTAAAGAACTAGTAGAAAACAAGATAAAATCATTACGTAAAGAAACGCCATTAAAAAAATTCAATAATAATAAACTAGCTGAAATAGAAATTAATAAATTCTTCTATGATGGTAAAATGATTGATCGTATTATGGTCGTTTTAAGAGCTAATGGATGTGAACATTATAAAAAAACAGGAGGATGTTCAATGTGTTCTCATTTTAATGGAACACCAATAAATGAGGTAACAGATAAAAATTATATAGCACAATGGAATAGTGTCATTGATGGATCTGCAATAGAAAAAGATGGAGTAAATTTCAATTTAAATGATTATCCAGTATTATGTTTATATAACCTAGGAAGTTTATTTAATAAAAATGAAATATCTCATAAAGCAATACAATATATATTTAAATCATTAAATGATTATAAAGGTATAAAAAAAGTAATTGTTGAATCAAGAGCAGAATATGTTAATGAAGAATCAATAAAAAATATTAAAGATGTATACGACGGAATAGTTGAAGTAGGTATAGGAATAGAATCAACTAATAAAACAATTAGAGAATTATGTCATCATAAAGGATTAGATGATTTTAAGATTGTAAAAAATTCTATAAAACTATTACACAAACATGGTTTTAAAGCACTAGCTTATGTTAATTTTAAACCAGTATTCTTAACAGAAAAAGAAGCTATAGATGATGCCATTAAAACAGCAGTAGATTGTTTCAATATGGGATTTGACGCCGTATCAGTAGAACCTACATCACTACAAGACTTCTCACTAGCTAATTATCTATATGAAATGGGTGAATATAGAGTACCATGGCTTTGGAGTGTAAAAGAGATAGTAGAAGGCATCTATCAAGGTACAAACAAACAAGACTTAGATATAAGAATAGGTGGTTACTTTGATGAAGAAGTGCTAAGTGGAAGCCAAGGAGTAGGATATGAAGGAAGAAATGAAGTATTCCCTCACATGACTTCATCAAATTGTCCATTATGTACAAATAGATATATCAACGGTATCAAAAAATTTAATGCTACCTACGATATAAAACATTTAAGAGAGATAGAAAAATGTCCACGTTGTTACCCACTATGGGAAGATATAATGAAAATAAAAGATTCAAGAAGTATCAAACAACGTATTAAAGACATTTTTAATATAGAAAACAAGGAGGAATAGAAATGGAAAAAGGATTTATACTAAAAGCACGACTACTAGAGAAAGGAATAAAAGTAACACCATCAGCAAAAAAAGTATTAGATAAGCAATCTGATATTTGGTTAATGGATGATTATATTACATGTAGTGGTATAACATTACAATATGAAGATGAATATGCAACAATTGGTGTAGAAGAAGATTCACCATATGAACTTATTGCTAAATGCAGAAAACTATACATTACAGATGGTACAGATGACAAAGTAGAAACAAAAGTAATAACACCACCAGATTATATGAGAGATGAAATAATTGTTGATGGAAAAACAATTTGTGTATACGTTAATACTTATACCGATAGAACTCGTCTACAATTAATGAGTGGATGCTCTAATAATTGTAAATTCTGTAACGCAGTAGAATTCAAATATGAATTAAACTCTATAAAAGGTATGGAAGAAGCTTTAGAAATAGCATTAGAACAAAGTGATACAAAACACATACTTATATCTAGTGGTTCAGTATGGGATAGAGACTTAGAAACAATAACAGAAATGTATGATCACTTTACTAAAAAATATCAACACTTAGATATAGATATAATGATGACACCACGTGGATTCACAAGTTATACAGATAGTACCCAATATGAAGATTATATAAAACATTTAAAAGAAATCGGAGTACATGGATTATCAATTAACATGGAACTAAACCATCCTGATTACTTAAAAAAATTCTGCCCAGAAAAATATGCTATTGGCCAAGAAAACTATTTAAAATTCCTAGAAACAGCAGTAAAAATATTCGGTAAAGACAAAGTAAGATCTTTACTAATAGTAGGAATAGAGCCACTAGAAGAAACATTAAAAGGTGTAGAGAAACTAGCTAAAATAGGAGTAAACCCTGTATTATCACCATTATTCCCATACGGAGAAGCTAACTTCCCACCTAAAGCTGACCTTTTTATTGAAGCTAAACAAAAAAGTGAAGAAATTTGTAAAAAATACGATATAAAAATGGGACCTCTATGTAAGCCATGCTCTCATAACGTATTATAGGAACTATTATGAAACGTGTTTATGTCGGACCAAAACAACTAACAATAGAAAATTCTAACTTTTTTGATTATTCAGTAACACTTTTTGGAGATACAAATGAAAAAAACATCTCATATAAAGTAAACAATTTAGATAATGTCTTAGAATTTGAATATTGGAATCCAGATAGTAATCCAAGAGAAATAAAAATATATAATGAATTACTTAATACTATAAAAGAACCATTCGAAATAATGGCGCATGATTATAAAATAGTATCACAATGTGAAATACCAGCTAATGCAAAAGTAATTTGTAAAAACAATAATAAATTAATAAAATTATTCAATGATAAAACAAAAACAAGAAATTTATTTAAAGGTATAATTCCTACATTAGAATATACATATGTTAAAGGATCAAAATTTAATTTCGAAGAACTAAGTCCAGAAGAAAAGACATTAGTAGTTCAACACCCACTAGGTAGTGGAGGCTCTAAAACATATCTTTGTAAAAAAGAAAACAGCGAAGAATTAAAAAACAAACTACTACCTAAAGAAACATATGCAATATCTACTTATCTAGAAGATAACATACCATATAATATTCATTGTGTAATAGGTAAGGATGATTATGAAATATTTCCACCATCTATGCAAGAACTAGATGTAATAGATAAGATAGAATATATAGGTTCATTCTATGATATAGAAATAGAAGAATCAGTAAAACAAAAATTTATAGATTATACAACAAAAATTTGTGAAAAGTTACAAGAACTAGGTTACAAAGGAGTACTAGGTATAGACTATATCTATGCTAATAATGAATTATATTTCATAGAAATAAACCCTAGATTCCAAGGTTCAACAAGACAACTAGATAAAATACTAGTAGAAAACAATTTACCATCATTATTTGAATATAACTACTTAGCATTTAAAGGTAAAAAATTAACAAGTACAAAAAACTTAAAAAATTCTATATTTTATAAAGAAGGAGAGATAATTATGAATAAGAAATATGAAACATTTAAAAAATACTTTGATAAGGACGAACTAAAAATTGAAGAATTAGAATACCTAATAACTGAAAAATGTAATCTTAACTGTGTAGGTTATTGTAGTGAAGGTGGACCAGGTAAATGTTCAATGACACTAGAAATGATCGATGCTTCAATGAAACCATTTAAAGAAATTAATGTTTTAAAAATACTTGGAGGAGAACCTTCATTAGAATTAGACTTAGTACAAAGAATTTATGACAATATCATTAAAAGAAAAATTAAAGTTAATGAAGTATGGTTCTTTACAAACGGCGTACATAGAGAACGTATCGAAAAAATGTTAGAAATATTTGCTAAACCTACTAAATTAATAAATGCAGTATATGTATATGTATCACGTGGAAAATATCATGATAGATCAATGAGACTTTTAAAACAAGATCCACAAGTAGCAGAAGATAACTTAGAATATTTCAAAGAAAAATATAAAGGAAAAATGTTCGTAGAAAAACAATGGGATGAAGAAAGACCATTAAATGTAGGTCATGCTAGAAATGATAACAAAAATCCTATTAGATTAACTAAAGATACAAGAAATATTATTATGTTTGGTGACAATAAAATTTACAAAGTAGTATTCAGTCCTAAAGGATACGAAAGACCATTCTTCTGTAATCCTGAAGATGTTGAAAGTTTATCATTCGGTCATATTATTGATGACGGTATGGAAGCTATCTTAGTAAATGGTCTACGTTTCAATGAAATGACAGAAGAAATAATAGAAGACTAGGTGACATATGAAAAAATTAAACAAACTAGATAAAAAAATAAAACTAATATGTTGGGATTTAGACGGTACTTTATTTGATACAGAACTAATGTGGTTCAATATGGATAAACTAGTAGAAGAACAACAAAAGACTTCAGAAGAAATAGCAGCTACAGCATATAAAACATGGGGATATAGAGCTAATGCTGATAAGGCATTAAACTATTTCAAAGAGAATAACATTCATCAAGTAGTAATTAATAAATGTGACTTAACAAATGATACAATGTTTAAAAATGAAACAGTAAATAATTCATTCCCATTCACAAACTTTGACTCAATAGTAAGTGAAAGATCATTCAAGGAAAAATTTACTAATGAAGAAATGTACGAAAAAGCATTAGCTACAATTGGTATATCAAACAAAGAAGAAGTAATAGCAATATGTGATATGCCTTTTGAACTAGAAGCAGCACATAATAGTGGAATTACTACAGTATGGGCTAAAAATAAAGACTATCCATTTACAGAAGAAGAATTAAAAGAAATCAAAAAAGTAGCAGACTACTATATAGAAGACTTTGAAGAACTAATTTAAATGAACTTAAACATACAAAATGAATATGATAAATTAATAAAAGTAGTTCTATCCCCAACGGATGCTAAATATCAAAATCAACAAAATGAATTAATTAATTTATTAAAAAAATATAATGTAGAAATACTAATGACAGAAAAGAATGATCAAGCTAAATATCAAATGTTTACTAGAGACCCATTCATTGTAATAGGAGATTCTATATTACTAAACCATATGAAAGAAGACTTCCGTCAAATAGAACTTCCTACATTCAAAAATATATTAAAAAATATAAATAAAGATAAAATAATCTATTTAGATAAAGATACCATAATAGAAGGTGGAGATCTTCTAATTCATAATGATATTATATTCCTAGGACAAAATGGTAATAGAACAAACAAAGAAGGATTAGAATACTTAAGAAATAATTTTAGTAAATATAAAATCATCCCCCTTAACATGATAAATCCCAATCCTTATATTCCATTTGTTCATCTAGACTGTATATTTAATATAGTATCAAATGATACAGCAATTATTTATAAAGAAGGTTTTACAAAAGAATCTTTAAGTATAATAGAAGAAGTATTCCCTAACTTAATTTCTATAACTTCAAAAGAACAAGACGAATTAGCATCGAATGTAATATGTTTAGAAAACAAAGTAGTAATAGTTCAAAAAAGACATACTAATATAATAGAACAGTTAACTAATCTAGGGTTTACTATAGAAACAATGTCTCTATATGATACAGTAGAACAAACTGGTTACACTAGATGTTTAACATGTCCATTAGAAAGAGAAAAGAAGTAGTAATACTTCTTTTTTAAATGGTACGTGCAATTTTTGCACATTACACTAAACAACTAATAATGAATATTATCTATAAGTAAAATTATGTTAAATTTAAAACAAATTTATAAAGATTCTATATATATTTGATAAAATGTAATAGAGGTAGATAACATGAAAGAATTAGCAAATTACTGTATAGGATGTAAAAATCCATTTTGTAACCAAGCATGTCCATTAAATAACGATATCGTTGGTTTTATATCACTAATAAAAGAAGATAAATTAAAAGAAGCATATGAACTATTATGTGAAACAACTGTACTACAAAGTATTTGTGGTAGAATATGTCCTCACACTAAACAATG
>JAZOOK010000176.1:0-2339 GCA_045654965.1 Candidatus Coprovivens sp.
ATTTCCATAAGGATCTAAATAATATGGGAAAGGATCATGTCCAGATGATACATCTTTATAAACATCTATAACTTGTTTTGTTTTTACACCCAAACTTAATATTCTTTCTCTATATTCAATATCAAATTTATTCTTTAATTCATCTAATTGTTTTTGAGTTAAATGATAATAACCTGCTTGTATATTTGAATAACCAACACTTCTCGCAGTATCAGCATCTAAATAATATGGAAATGCATCACGAAAATCACTTACATCTTTATAAACAACTATCTTTTTCTTAGGACTTAAATTAATTCTTTCATATTTTATTTCAAAATTTCTTCTAAGTTCATCTAATTCAGCAGGAGTTAAATGATAATACCCATATAAACTATTACCCCAACCTAATGATTTAGCAGCAGATTGTTTTATATAAAAAGGAAACGGAGCATGGTTAGGTCCAATATCCTCATAAACAATAATTGATAATCTTGGCTTAGCTTGTGCCGGAGGTTGTTTTTGATTATTATTATTTCTTACCGGAGGTGCAAAAGGTGGTGGAGGTGGACTACCTGCTGAAGCTTGTTGAACTCTTGGCGTAGCAGAATTCAACTCATTAAGTGCTTCTCTACATAATCCAATCTTCCCTGGTAATAAATTTAAATTGTAAGGTCTCTTTGGCATAAATCTAATTCTTGCAGCTAATAACGCATATGCACTTTGACTACCAAGAGGCTTCTTAACAAAGGTATTACCTTCTCTATTTAAAACAGTAAAACAATTTCTAGCATTCTCTGTTAAATCATCATATTCTAAAATATATTGTTCTTTGCCATCAATTAAGATTCCAAAAAATCTTGTTGCATTAACACTATGATATCTACCATCTGGATACTGAATTGTTAAATTTCTCATGTCTTTCATTTTTACACCCTCTTATTATGATGTTATAAGTATATCATATTAAGTGAAATCTTAATAGGACCAAAATAAAAGAAGTTGATATTTCAACTTCTATTTTATTTGTTCTAATCTATCAAGAACTACTTTTAATTTAGCTTCTTCTTGTGCTAAACTTTCTCTTTCTTGATTAACAATCTTTTCAGGAGCTTTAGCAACATAGTTTTCATTAGATAACAATTTTTCTCTTCTTTGAATAGAATTTTCTAATGACTCTTTTTCTTTTTCTAAAGCTGCTTTTTCTTCACCCTTAGAAGCAGAATCATCATAACAAATAGTAACTTTAAATTTATCTAATGTTACTTCAACAGTACCAGATAATTCGCTAGATTCAACTATCTTATCTGTTAATTTTAACATTCTTAAAATTAATTCATTATCAATATCAGTAATTACCTCAAAATCACTACCTATATTATTTTCAGCTTTCTTATTTCTAAATAAAGCAATATATTCAATAACTAAATCCATTTCTTTCTTATCATCAGCAAATACTAATTTTTTATCATATTTAGGATATTCACTAACCATAATTGAATCAGCATTCTTAATAGGTAACATTTGATATATTTCTTCAGTAACAAATGGCATGAAAGGATGCATCATCTTTAAGATACCATCTAATACAGTATATAAAACACTCTTAGTAGTATTATTATCTAAATTAAATTTAGCAAATTCAATATAACTACTACAGAAATCTTCCCAAATAAAGCTGTATAATTCAGCACCAACTAAATTAAATTCATATTTTTCCATATGTTTAGTTGTACTCTTAACTATTTCTTCATATTTAGTTAAAATCCATTTATCTTCTGGTTTTAAATCTTTTAATTCGATATTTTCTAATCCATCAATATTTAATAATACAAATCTAGATGCATTCCATAACTTATTAATGAAATTCCATGTACTAGCAACTTTATCTTTATCGAATCTTAAATCAGTTCCCATAGCAACATCAGTCGCTAAATAGAATCTTAATGAATCTACACCATATTCTTCAATTAAATCCATTGGATCTACACCATTACCTAAAGATTTAGACATTTTACGTCCTTCTTTATCACGAATTAATCCATGAATTAAACAATCTTTAAATGGTCTTACTCCAGTAATATGTTCAGCTTGGAATACCATTCTAGCAACCCAGAAGAAGATAATATCATATGCTGTAACTAATACGTCATTTGGATAGAATCTTTCCATATCTTCTGTTTTATCTGGCCAACCTAAAGTTGAGAAAGGCCATAAAGCACTTGAGAACCAAGTGTCAAGTACATCTTCATCTTGTACCCATTCATCACCTTCAGGAGCTGTTTCGCCTACATAGATTTCATCTCCATTATACCAAGCAGGAATACGGTGTCCCCACCATAATTGACGGCTAATACACC
>JAZOOK010000177.1:0-11791 GCA_045654965.1 Candidatus Coprovivens sp.
AAATATGTAGGTACTTTATTCGTTTTATGTTTTAAAACTCTTTTTTTATTTACTGCTATACCTTTTGATTCGTTATAATTTTTTAAGTATGATTTTTTCATATTAGTTTTTATTTCCATATTATCAATCCTTTTTATTTTGTGGTGGTATTGTTTTTACAATAAATATCATACTAATTAAGAAACCTAAATATAATAAACCGATTATTATTAATGCTACTATTATTTTTCTTGTTAGATATGCCGCTAAAAGTATTTGTATACTTACTCCTAGTATTATAATTATTTTTGTTTTTAATGTTATGCCCCCCTGCTTTTATATATGGTAAAGCATGTTTTTTGTATAGGTTGCTGTTTATGAACCAATCATGAAGTTTTTCTGAACTATTTGCAAAACATAATGCTGATAGCAAATATAATGGTACTGTTGGTAATACTGGAAGAAAAATTCCTGTTGTGCCAAGACCAAGTGTTATAAATGCTATTATAAGTAACATTATCTTTTTAGATTTTTTCATTAAAATATATCTTCTTTTTCTTCGAATATTTTAGTTTTATTTGTTATTATGTATTGTTCTATGTATTCAGTTAAACATGGAGATTGTCTTAAGTATACAGCATCTGTTTTTTCGTAGTTGTCTTCTTTACCATTAGTACATGCTTCTTCGAAGTTTGTTACAAATTTTCTGTTTGATACTTCTTCTAAAGCATTTTTCATATCTTTGTTTTTTACTTTTTGATATTGATCAAAGAAACATACGTGGCCACCTATATTCATTTCTCTATCATAATAGAAGCATAATGCAGCGTTTTTTTGTTCTTCATTTAATTTATCTAAATCTTTTGTACATATTTCTTCGATGAATTTATTCCATAGTTTATATTCTCCGCTATTAGGATTTCTTTTAATATAAATATCTATGAATTTAGCAATGCAATATACTGTGAATGCTATTGATATTATTATCAGTAATAAACCTATTATTGTGTTTTCTCTTAATGCTACTAAACCTAATGTGAATATGATACCTATTACTACGATAAAGAATACTGCAATTAATATGATTAATGGGTATCTTAACCATTTTGGTGTTTTAATATTTTTACTAAGTTCAAATGAACCTTCTAATACTAATTCTGTAATTAATTCGATTATAAATTCCATATGTTCCTTCACTTCCAATGTTATTATAACATAAATCAATAATTTATTTTTTTATTATAAAAAAGATAACTAATTGTTATCTTTTTGTTCTACAAAGTTATATGTTTTATTTTCTTTTTTGAAATATAATTCTAATTCATTTGTTTCTTTGTTATATTTATTTATTTTTACTGTTCTTGTATGATCTTGGCAATCTAGTGTTATTTCACTTTTTTCTTTAGAATATGTCCAGTTGAAACAAGTTTCTGAACCTAATGCATATTTGTTTTTTGTTTTATTGTATGCTTCGAAGTTACCGTCTTTGGTGAATTCTATTTCTATGTCTTCTTTAGCATTTGATGTTTTAAATTTTATTCCTGCAAATGATAAAGGATTATCAATTAAATGACTATATTCAGTAATGAATTCTCTTTTTTCTCCTTCGAAATCTAATACTAGTTTTGTATCTGTTACTTCTATTATTTTTAATTCGTTTATTTTTACTCCAGGTAAACATTGTAGTTTTATAGTATTTGTTTCTTTATCGTATTTATATGAATCACATAAATCATAGTAATCTACTGGACTACCACATGAGCAGTAATAACCGAAATCTCCTTCTTCAGTAAAATAGATAGTTTCTATATCGCTACCACCATCTCTTTCCCAAGAGTGTGATACTATTCTTTCATCATATTCTTTTAGTGAATCATTATATGTTGTTATGTTTCTTTTTACTGAGTCTATAATTCCAAGTATTAAGGCAAAAATTGAAATTACTATTAATGCTATTAATTGTTTTTTATTCATATTTATACTCCTTAGTGATGATGGTGGTGGTGATGATGATTAGTATGTTCTTTTATATGACATTCTTCATCTTCACAACATTCATCTTTTCTTTCTATTTCTATTGTAGTATGTGAAATACCATGTTCATTAAGTTCTTCTTTTATAGCTTGTTTTAGTTCTTTTATTTTTTTAGTTTCTGTTACTACATGCATAGTTGCATAGTTATTTATTCCGTCCATACTCCATATGTGTATGTGATGTATTCCGTCTACTTCTTTTATCTTTAATAAGTGTTCTTTTATTTCATCTATTTCTATGTCTTCAGGTGTTTTTTCTAAGAATAGATTGAATATCTTTTTGTATGATTTTATTGCGTGTATTAGTATGTATATTGCTACTAAGATAGATAGTATTGGATCTATGATAGTTAGATTAGTAAATTTAATTATTATTGCTCCGATAAGTACTGCTATCCAACCTAGTACATCTTCTAACATATGAAGGTTTACTGCTTTTTGATTTAGTGAATCTCCTTCTTTAGTAAAATAAGCTGCTATGAAGTTTACTAGTGCTCCTACTATTGCAAATATTATCATACCATTATGATTTATTGCTATTGGATTTATTATTCTAAGTATTGCATTATATATTACTAGTGTTGAACCTATTATAAGAATTGTATTTGTTATAATTGCTCCTAGTACTGAATATCTTGTATAACCAAATGTATATTTATTATCTGGTTTTTTCTTACTTTTCTTTTCTAGTATGTAAGATACTCCGATACTTATTGAATCTCCAAAATCATGGATTGCATCAGATATGATAGCTATACTGTTTGTAAATATTCCACCTATTAGTTCGAATACTGAGAAAAATAAATTAAGTAAGAATGCTATTAATATATTTTTTTCTGACTTCATATTATCACTTCCTACTTTATTATATCACTATTAAATTCATTTTTTATTAGATTATATATTTCTAGTTTTTCTTCTTTTGTAAAAATATCTTTTTGAGATTTAAATTTACTATTTGCCCATTTCCAAAAATTATATCCGAAATGTTTGTCTTTATATTTTTTACCTACGATAATAGTTTCTTCTTTGTATCTAGGAAAGAAATGAAAATGGACATTAGGTGTTTCATTATCACGATATGCATTGTTCATTAAGCATGTGAAGTTATACATTGTAGGTTTTAATACTTTATTACATACTCTTTCTAGTTCTTTTTCTAATAAACCTAGTTCCATCCATTCTTCTGGAGTTAGATCACTTAGTTTTTCTTTTTGACTTGATATAATACAGTAACCTGGAAATTCTTGTGACCATTTACCAAATATTACTTCCCAGTTATCACTTGTGTATAAATTCATATTATCATCTCCATATATATTATATCATTTTTAGTATAAATATTTTATTTTTACATAAACTTAAAATATAAGGTGATGATATGAAATTAAGTAGGAAGTTATTTTATTTATTTTTACCAGTTGTACTTGGTAGTTTAGTTGGATTTATGATATCGGGTAGTATTGATTATAAAGAGTTAATACAGCCACCACTTGCTCCTCCTAGTTGGTTGTTTCCGGTTATGTGGACGATTATATATTTATTAATGGGTATTTCTTATTACTTGTTGAAACAAGATAATGATAATGAGTGTTTAAGTAAGTTATATTATTTACAATTAGGAGTTAATTTGCTTTGGTCGATAATATTCTTTGTTATGAAAGCAAGATTGTTTGCATGTATATGGATTATTATTTTGGATATATTGGTTGGTGTGATGATATATTGGTTTTATAGTAATAAGAAAGTATCTGGTTATTTAAATATACTTTATATGGTATGGATATTATTTGCTACTTATTTAACTATTGGTATTTATGTATTAAATTAAGAGGACTTAGTCCTCTTTTTGTATGAATTCATAGTATATGTTATACAGTTTCAGTAATGAGTCTTTGTTAACGTATTCATTTTCACAATGTGGGAAGTATCCATCTGGATTCATTATGATAGTTGGAATGTTTTTTTCACTAAAGTAGACAGCGTCAGATGTTGATTCACAACCGATAATGTTTATTTCTTTATCTAGTATTTTTTTACATACTTTAAGATAGTTTTTTATTGATTTGTTATTTAGGTTTGTTTTGAATACTGGACCTTCTAATATAGTTTTTATTTCTATGTTAGGATTAGTATTACTTATTATATTTATAAAGTTTTGGGGGTTGTCTTTGGCTATATACCTTATATCTAGTTTCATAGTAGCGTTATCTGGTACTTGGTTTGTTTGGAAACCTCCGTTTAAACTTGATAAATTTATAGATGTTTGATATTCTGTGTTATCTTTTGGTAATGGATATTTCTTTATGAGAGTTTCATATACTTCATATAGTTTTACTATAGCATTTTCTCCATTAAATGGTTGAGATGCATGAGCTGATTTAGTCTTAATACTGAGTTCTAGTTGAAGAAGTCCTTTTTCTTCAGATATTAGTTCGAAGTTGGTTCCTCCATCGGGGTACAATAGCTAGTTTACTATTATAGATGTTTAATAGTTCTTTAGTACAGTTTCCATCTATCTCTTCATCACTAGTTATGAAGAGTGCTATTTTTTTATTTGTATTTATATTATTTAGTAGTTCTAGACATACTGCTACACTACCTTTCATATCTATAGTTCCCCTACCATATATGTTTATATTATCTTCTTTGTACTCATATGTAGTACATGGTACTATGTCTATGTGTGTACAAAATATAATGTCATAGTTAGTTGTTTCTTGATTAGATATTACTAAGCATTTATTATTGTTAAATATATGTTCTTTTATATGGAGAGATTCTTTAGTTGTTTGTTTGATGTATTCGAATAATTTATTGAATTCTTCTTTTTCTTCTTCAATAGTTTTATATTTTAATAGTTCTTTTAATTTATTTATTATATTTTCTTTCATTTTAATTTTCCTTTCTTAAATAAAAATACCTATGTAGCATCTACATAGGTATTGTGTTTATATTAATATAATTATCTTACCCGTAGATACTAGCATGACAAAATACACTTGTATCTACGTATTAACGTATTACCAAGTGTTCCGTTTAGTTCTACGAATTTGAGTAAGATTAATCATATGTATCTCCCTTTCATACTTTAATATTATCACTAATATAGTTATTAGTAAATATTATAATCTTTTTCCTTGTCTTAATGATTCTTCTATTTTATCTTGATATTCTAAATATGTAGCTGGTAGATCTTTTACTAGCATTATTGCGCTATTTTTTTGTGTTGGTACTCCTGAATAGTCATAGTTTCTAGATGTTTGATATAGGTTAGAATTATTGATTTCAAGATAGTATTCTGTTTGAAAGTCTTGTACTAGGTATAGTTTTCTTTTTTCTTTTGCTCCTAGATACTCTAGCATTCTTATGATACCTTTTTTTATTTCAGGATCTATTTCTAATCTTTTTGCTTTTGCTATTAAGAATTCACTATATAATTGTGTTTGTGTTTTTTCTTCCATCTTTATACCTCATTATTATAATAAGTATAACATAAAAAAGAAGCATTATGCTTCTTTGTTTTTTGAACCTAGTTTTACTACTAGTATTTTTTCTTCGCCATCTCTTTCGATAGTGATTTTTATTTTTTCACCAATTTTATATTTATATAATTCGTGTTGGAATAAAGCTATTGTATTTACTTTTACTCCGTTAATTTCTAGTATTTTATCATTTGCTTTCATACCAGCTTTATCAGCTGCTCCATCTTCTGTAACTGAACCTACAATTAGATATGTTTCTTCACTATAGTAAGATTCTCTTGTTTCGCCTATTTCAATTCCTAGATATGGTCTTTTAATTTCTTTACCTTCCATTAATGTTTCAGCCATTTGAATTGCTGTTTCTATTGGGATGGCAAAGCCCATTCCTTCGATTGAAGATGATGCTAATTTCATATTAGTGATACCTATTACTTCTCCGTTTGAATTACATAATGGACCACCTGAGTTACCACTATTAATTGCTGTATCTGTTTGTAGAACTTTCATAACGTTTTCTTGAGTTTGTACTACTCTATCTTTACCAGATATTATTCCTCTAGTAACTGTCCATGCATATGTAGATGAGTCTAGTGGAGCTCCTACTGCGAATGCAGTATCTCCTACTTTAAGTTCTTCACTACTTCCTATGTCGGCTATAGATATTATTTTATCTTTATCTATTCCTAAAACTGCAACATCTGAGTATTTATCAGAACCTAGTACTTCTACTTTTTCTTTTTGATTATTTGTAAATACTACTCTTACTTCATCGCCATTTTCGATTACGTGATGATTAGTTAAAATATATGCTTTGTCTTCTTTTGTTGTATATACAAATCCAGTACCTGTTGAATATAGTTTATCTTTGTAATAGCATTCTACTACTACTACTGAATCATATACTTTTTCTACTGCTTCAGATATACCTGTATCTGTTATAGTAACTTCTCTTTTTGTAGTTTCTATTACTAAGTTTTTTAAATAGTATTCATAGAAGAAACCAAATGCAATTAAGCATAATGCAAATGTTATTACGCAAGATAGTATTGGTCTTAAAAATCTTCCTCTTTTAGCTCTTTTTAGTTCTTTTTCTTTTAGATATAACTCTTCTTCTAGTTCTTCTTGTCTTCTAGTATCTATTACTACTTGTTGAGGTTGTTCTACTTTTATTACTTCTTTTATTACTGGAGTTTCTTCTTCAGTTTTTTTCTTTCTACCTCTTTTTTTAGGTTGTTCTACTTTTATTATTTCAGTACCACATTCAGAACAATATTTATCTTCATTAGTTAGTTGTTCACCACAGTTAGTACAAAATATTTTTTCTTTCATGTTATCATTCCTTTTCTTATATAAATATAAACCTAAATTATTAATTTTTTTAGTATATTTATTTAAAATTTATTAAATTTATGTAAATATTATGTCTTACATCCAATAGAATCCGAATATAACTCCACATATAGCACCAATTAAATGTCCCATATGAGATACGTTATCTTTAACAAATATTCCTTCTATTATTTCATTTGCTATATAGAAGAAGAATATTAATACTAGTGTTAATGGTATTTTACCGGCTTCTAAGTTTACCATTGAGCTTAGCATTATTAGCATGAATACGTTACCACTTGCTCCTAGGATTGCTTTTCTACTTATTATAGTATTTATTATACCTGTTATTCCTGCTGTTATAAGCATCATTATAAGTAGATTTAAAGTACCATATTTTTCTTCTATCATAGGTCCTATTAATAACATAGTTAGGAAGTTTGAAGAAAAATGATGCCAACCAGTATGTCCTATTGCATGAGTAAAAAATCTAATATATGTTAATGGATTTAATGGAGATGATCTATAAGATGAGAATAATACTTGATTAGATTTTCCACTTGTTATGGCATTTAATATTAAAGCTATTAATGATATGAAGAAATAACTTAATATTAATACTGAGTTGTATTGGAGACTTTTTAATATATCCATAATTATCTATCCTTTTATTGAACCACTATTATTTATCATGAATGTACTATATAAGAATAATACATCTTGGTTTTTAAATGTTATGTGTTCTTTTATATAATTGCTACTTATGTAACGATTATCTACTATAGTTATTTTACCATAATATTCTATTAATAGTGGAGATAAACTACTACCAAATGAATCTCTAAATATTATTAGTTCTTTTTTAGATTTAGAATTCTTATTAGTTATTTCTATTAGTGAACTAGCTCCGTCTAGATATACTTCGTATGGATCTAGAGAGTTTAAGTTATCTAGATTATATACTGTAGTAAGTTTTTCATTTTCTAAGTATTTTACTTCACTATTTAAGATAGTTTCGTTTGTTAGATATGTAATGTTTTCTGGTTTACGAGATATTGCTGATTCTCCGTAATATACACCATAGAATTTATTATATGTATTCTTTTTATAAGTTACTTCTTTGTATTTGAAGTTCATTACTGTACTCATTTGTTTTACTACTTTATCTAGATTTTCTTGTTTCCAATGTGTATCTGTTTCGTAGTAATCATTTAATGACATTATGTCTCTAATATCTATTTGAGTCATATCTAATTTATCTATTTCTTGATATAGATAGTCGTAATCTATTTGTAAGAAGTTTTTATCTTCTAGATAGTAGTTTTTATCTGGTACTACTAAGACATATGTTTTGTTTTTATCTGTTAGTAATGATTGGATTTTATTAGTTTTATTTATGAAACTAGATATTGATCCTTTATTAGTTGGGTATTCTGATTTAAAAATATAATTATCTTTTAAATAGATATCGTTGTTATATAGTTTTTGTAATACGTTGTAATTGAATCTTGCTTTAATACTTCTAAATTCATCACGTAATGGAAAATGATCTAGTAAGTATTTATCTATTTTTTCTCCGTATTCACTAGTTAAAGTAAATTCAGGGAATGTAGATAATTTTCTTCTTTCTGTATTACTTATTTCGTTATCTGGTAATATTATGTGAAATATACCAAATCCAAATATAACTATTAGAAATAATATTGTTGTTATTTTATCTTTCATATTATCACCTAGAATCTAAAGTATAGGAATGGATTAAAAGATGCATCTATTAAGAATGCTGTACATAGTAATAGAAGTCCAATTAGATATATTGGTTCTAAGATATCTATTACTATTTTTAATTTAGTTTCTTTTAATTTACCTATTATTGTTTTAAATAATGGAGTTGCTCCGATTAAAGATATAATTAGTAGTACTAAGTAACTTCTTAGATAGTAGTTTGTTTCTAAAGATGTAAATGGTATATCGTTAATAAAGAACATATTTTTTAAATTAGTTATTATTTCTGGTACTGATTCTACACTGAATATTAAGAAACTTATTATAATTATAAGACTTGTGTAGATATATTTTATTACTTTAGTTTTTTCTAATAGTTTACCTAGTAAGAATTTTTCTATTACTAGTAATGTACCAAAGTATAATCCCCATATGATGAAGTTCCAGTTGGCGCCATGCCAGAATCCTGTTAGGAACCATACTACGAATAGATTTCTTATCCATTTTAGTTTAGATACTCTGTTACCTCCTAGAGGAATGTATACGTAATCTCTAAACCAACTTGATAATGACATATGCCATCTACGCCAGAAGTCTGTTATTGATTTAGCTATTAATGGATAGTTAAAGTTTTCTAGGAAATGGAATCCTAACATTAGACCTAGTCCTATTGCCATATCACTATATCCAGAGAAGTCAAAGTATATTTGTAATGTAAATAATATTGGTTTTAACCATGCTGATAGTACTGTTTCTTCTACTAGTAGTCCTGTAAATTCACCTAGTACGTTAGCTAGTAATACTTTCTTAGAAAGACCTATTACAAATCTTTTTATACCTTGAGAGAATTTATTAAAATTAGTTTCTCTTTTTATTACTTCTTTTTCTACATCAGCATATCTAACTATTGGTCCTGCTATAAGTTGTGGGAATAGTGATACGTACATAGTAAAGTCTAATAGGTTCTTAGATGGTTTATGTACTCCTTTATATACATCTGCCATGTAAGCTATTATTTGGAATGTAAAGAAACTAATTCCTATTGGCATTATTACATGTAATAAAGATAAATCTAAATTAAATATATTGTTTATGTTAGTAATAAAGAAGTCTGTATATTTAAAATATAGTAGTTGACCTATATCATAGATAAGAGCTAATAGTAATAATTTCTTTTTGTGTTTTTTAAATTTTTTATGTGTCATTAATTTACTAATATAGTAATTAATTGTACAACATAAAAGTAATATTATTATGTATTTAGGTTCTCCTAAAAAGTAGAATAACAAACTAAATATTAGTAATGGTATATTACGGTATTTAGTTGGTGTTATAAAGTATACCAATAGTAATAATGGTATAAAGAAATATATAAATATAATACTTGAAAATAACATATTATCACCTCAAAATAAAAAGAAATCTTCTAAGAAGATTTCTATAGATTGTCGAAAGCTGTTTCTATTTTTGTTCTAGTAGCTTCGTCTGCAACCATAATTAGTATTATTAAATCGCCTTTACTTTTTACTATTACGTCTTCTTTAGGAACTTCAACGCATCCCCACTTTCTTGGGTTTACATTGTTTTTAATTTCAGTTTTAGCTTTTTCAATATCTGCTTTTTCTTCCATTCTTACTAGAACTACTGAATAAGCAATTGAAGACATCATTGGTTCTGATGCTAAAACTTCTTTAGCTTCGATTTTATCTGATCCGATATAATATTTAATTCTATCAGAATGTTCTTCGTCTGTTGCGCCTTCCATTTTTTCTAAGAAGTTGATTTTGTCTAACATAGGCATTTCATCTTCTTTAAAGTCAGCATATAACTTAGTTAGTATTTCGTCTAGTGTTCCCTCTATATTCTTTTCTTTTTGTTCTCCACATCCTACAAGAAGTAATGTTGCAAAGAATAATGCGATTAGTAAGCTTATTTTTTTCATCATAATTTCCTTTCATAAATATTCTTACATGGATTATTATAGCATATTAATAATTTTTGTATAGGAGTAAAATTATAGTAAGTTATTTATATCTTGAAAGTAATAAATGTTTTCTATTAGGTTATCTCCTGTTTTAGTAAATTGTCTTTCGCTTGTTTTTATACCACCTAAATGTTTATAGAATTCGTTAGATGGATTTTGAGATATACATCCTATTATCATATTTGTATATCCTAAGTTAATTAGTTCTTTTATTGCTGATTGAACTAGTTTTTTACCATATCCTTTTCCTTTATATTGTGACAATAAGTATAGAGCAAATATTTCTCCTGTGTTTGGATAGTTTATATCATCTGATTTACCAAATCTTACGAAACCTATTATTTCGTTGTTTTGTTCTAATAGAAGTGTGTCTTTTATTTGATCGAAGTATGTTATTGTATTTAGTTCTATTCTTTGCTGTTCAGTATGGGAAAGATTATCTAAGAAGTTTTGATTTACTATACCTGGATATGTTTGTTGCCATACTGTAGTTATTAAGTGTTGATATTCAGGGATGTCTTCTTTTGTTAAGTATCTTATCATTGTTATCACCATATTAATTATAGCATAATAAAAAGTTCCTATTTGGAACTTTTGTTATTTAGATATTCTATGATACTGTTGGCAGCGTTACGACCACTACGTGCTGCAAATGCTACTGTAGCTTCACTACCTGAGATATCTCCACCAGCAAAGATTTTTTCGTTAGATGTTTGATTGTTTTCTTTTACTTCTATTCTATCTTTTTTATCTAGAGATATATTAAGTCCTTGAGTTATTGCTTCTTCTGGATGAGAACCAACTGCCATCATTATATAATCTGTTTTAATAGTGAAGTTAGAACCTTCTATATTTACTGGAGAAAGACGTGTTTCTCCTTCTTTTTGGATTAATTCAGTTTTGATACATTCTAGTTCTTCTACATGGTCTTGCCCTTTTATTTCAAGAATGTTAGTTTGAAGTAGGAATTCTATACCTTCTTCTTTTGCTTCTAATATTTCTTTTGTTTCAGCAGGCATTTCATTTTCTGATCTACGATATATAACTGTAACTTTTTTTGCTCCAAGTTTTTTTATTGTTCTTGCAACATCCATTGCTACGTTGCCTCCACCACTAACTACTACTTCTTTTCCTTCATAATTTGGATGGTTATTTTTTTCTAGTAGTTCATTACCACCATATACTCCATTAAGTTCTTCACCTGGTATATTCATTTTACTAGATAAGTTGGCACCAATACCTATGAATATAGCGTC
>JAZOOK010000178.1:0-16244 GCA_045654965.1 Candidatus Coprovivens sp.
ACACGTAGACCATGGTAAAACAACTACAACTGCTGCTATTACAAAATATTTTGGACAATTCGTTGATTATGCTGATATCGACAAAGCTCCAGAAGAAAGAGAAAGAGGTATTACTATTAATACTGCTCACGTTGAGTATGAAACTGAAACACGTCACTATGCTCACGTTGACTGCCCAGGCCATGCTGACTATGTTAAAAACATGATCACTGGTGCTGCACAAATGGATGGTGCTATCCTTGTAGTTTCTGCTGCAGATGGACCAATGCCTCAAACTCGTGAACATATCTTACTTGCTCGTCAAGTTGGTGTTCCAAAAATCGTTGTATTCATGAACAAATGTGACCAAGTTGATGATCCAGAATTATTAGACTTAGTTGAAATGGAAATTCGTGAATTATTAAGCGAATATAACTTCGATGGAGATAATGCTCCAGTTGTTAAGGGTTCTGCTCTTAAAGCTCTTGAAGGTAATGAATCTGATGTTCAAGCTATCAGAGATTTAATTGCTGCTGTAGATTCATATATTGAAGCTCCAGAAAGAGATACTGACAAACCATTCTTAATGTCAATCGAAGACGTATTCACAATTTCAGGACGTGGTACTGTTGTTACAGGACGTGTTGAACGTGGTGAATTAAAAATCAATGACGAAGTTGAAATCGTTGGTTTAAGAGATACTCAAAAAACAGTTGTTACTGGTATCGAAATGTTCAGAAAATCACTTGATTCAGCTATGGCTGGAGATAATGCTGGTGCATTATTACGTGGTATTTCAAGAGAACAAGTTGAAAGAGGACAAGTTCTAGCTAAACCTGGAACAGTTACTCCACACACTAACTTCAAAGGATCTGTTTATGTTCTAAGTAAAGAAGAAGGTGGACGTCATACTCCATTCTTTGCAAACTACAGACCACAATTCTACTTCAGAACTACTGACGTTACTGGTGTAATTACACTTCCAGAAGGTGTTGAAATGGTTATGCCTGGTGATAACATCGATATGACAGTAGAATTAATCGCTCCAGTTGCTCTAGAAAACGGTACAAAATTCTCTATCCGTGAAGGTGGACGTACTGTTGGTGCTGGTGTTGTTACTGAAATTATTAAATAATTAAAGTAATTAATTAGTGTCAATATAAAAAAGTGAAAGTAATTTCACTTTTTTTTATGCTTAAAATTGTTTATAATATTGCCTAGGTGGTAGTATGGGAGAAGCAAATAATAACAAAATAGTAGATTCAGAAAAATCTTCTAATGTACCAATTGATAATGAAGAATTATTAAATAATACTAATGACAAAGATAGTGTTGATTCTATAAATAATAAAACGAAGAGTACAAAAAAGAAAAGTAAAAAAAAGAAGAAGAAAAATCAAGATATATCTTCAGATGATATTTATGAAAAGATAAGAAATAAAAGAACTATAAAAGCTAGACCTAAACCTAAAGTTGTTGAAGAACAAGAAGAAAAGTCTGCTGTTGATAGTGAGGACGTATCTTTAAGTAATGTAGAAGCAGAACCAGAGAAAACTGATCTAATTATTACTAGAGAAATCAGATTTGATGATTTATCATCTGATTTAAAGAATAAAAAGAATTTATTGGAACTTACTAGAGCGATAGAAGAGTTTGACAAATTAGATAATTATGAAGAGCCTGTGGATAAATTGGTTGAAGAAGTAGAGTTGCTGCCTTCTGTTAGATACTCTAATTATAAGTTAAAAAGAAATTTATTGATTTTCGGCATTGTGGTCTTGAGTTTTATTTTATTATTTTGTTTAATTAAAATATTTATTTAAATAAAAAAAGTACTAATTTTTAGTACTTTTTTCTTTTTTATTAAATTCTTTAGCTAATTGACCATTTTGTTCCATTGCTTTATATAGTGATTCGTTAATGATAAAGTCGTATTCACCGATGTATTCAAATGCATAAGGATTAAATCCTAATTTAAATTCATCTAATCCCTTATATGGATTTTCTTCACTAAAGTCTCCTGTTATACCATTTAAATCGATAAAATCAAAGTCTTTTTTATAGTATTCTATTAATTGATAATGTAAGAAGTAGTTAGGTGAGAATCTTTTAAATTCTTTATCATATCCAGTTATTAATATATAAACTCTGTTTTTGTATTTTATTGTTATTGCTCCAGCTATGTATTGTTCTTGATTTACTGCAAGTCGCTGTGTTGCTAATGCAATATTGTCTTTTATTGTATTTAATACTGTATCAGATTCTAACTTTCTTCTTAAATTTTCTTTAGTAGGTTTTATCATTACTTTATTAACAATTTTATTATTGTATTCAATTTCTTTTTCGTATCTGTCTCTTAAGTTTACTAAGCAATCAGCAAAGTTCATTTTTACTAGTAATACATCGATATCATTGTTTCTTGAGAATGCATTATAGTAATTATAGTAATGATATATTGAATGTCCTTTTTTGTTTTTTATGAACGGATATAAAATATCGATACCATTTCTATTTAATTTTTCTATAGATAGGCCGTTATTCATTCCTTTTCTTATTTTATTTCTAGTATTTTTATTGAATGATTTTAATGTAGTGTTTTTTAATACTTGAATTGCATTATATATTGGAACTTTAGTTTCAAAACGTTTATTGCTTTCTAATTTTTTGAAGTTTAGTCCTCTTAATGTACTTTCTATAATATGATTATTATTATATATTATAGCTTTCTTTTTATAATCCATTGTTCCAACTGATATTTCTGGATTTACTTTTATGAATGCAAAATTCTTTTTATAATAATATTTTTTTAAAGCTTTTGTGAATTCTTTTAATAGTTCTGTATCATGATAATCTATTAAGAATCCTTTAGGAGCATATCCATATCTATTAAACATACCTATTTTTTTGTATAGTATTAACGATGCTGCTTTTATATTTCCTTGATCATCAATGAAACCTAATAAATCATATTCAAAGCCTTGTTCTGATGCTAGCATTGCATAACTTGAAGTTTGATGATAACTTCCTAATGGATGTGTTTTTGCATAATCATCAAATTCAAATATCGATAATGTTCTTAATTTCATATAGAGCCCCTTTCTATAAATAAGAGGTTATTATATCATATCCAAAAAATATTGCAATATGTTTGTTTATGTTTTAAAATTATACTAGAGGTGTCGACTTATGAATAAAGTAACTGAAAGATTTAAAAAATTAATGATTGCATCAATGGGAATTTTTGCATTGGATGTATTAGTGGGATTGTTATTTTTATTTAACGATACTTTTTCTGATAGAGTATTCTGTACTGTATTAGGAGCATTATTTTTAGTGCATGGTTTATTTTATATGATTAGATATATTTATGATGGACTAGGAAAGAAAGTTTTTGCTATTGATCTTATATTTGGTGTGGCTGCTATCATATATGGTATTTTTATGGTATTTGCTCCAATTGAGTTAGTAGTACATTATTTATTATTGTATGGTATTGGATTATGTATTATTGGTTTTGAAGTACTATGTTTTGGAATAGTATTTATGAAGAAGAGAGAAGAAACTTTCCCAGTTATTTCATCTACTGCTTTATTAATAATTATAATGGGTATTTTGGCAATACTTAATCCATTTAAGGAGTTTGTATTAACAGTAAGATTGGTTAGTTATTTTTCTCTAGCTACAGGTTTGTTTGGATGTTCTTGTAGTAGTTTATTTAAAAGAAGAACAAGAGCAATTTTAGATATGTATAAATAGTTCTAAAAAGGTCGTATAGGCCTTTTTTTCTTGATTTATTCTTGATTATATGGTAGATTATATATCGGAATGGAAGTGAACTTTTATGTTAGAAATAGCACTTTTAGTTGTATCAATTTTATTAATTGCAATAGTTTTATTACAAAGTAGTAAAGCTAGTGATGCTAGTCAAATACTTGGTGGTGGAAATAATGCGTTATTTCAAAACCAAAAAGAACGTGGTGTTGAACTACTAATAACTAGATTAACAGTATTATTAGGTTTAATATTCTTTGTTATTTCATTTATATTATTTATACAATAGTCCGTAAGGACTTTTTTTAATACTATGAATTTCTATTATTTTATGGTATATTTAATAGTAGTTAATAGTAATGTTTAAAGGATAAAAAAGGTGATTTTTATGAAGGAAAGAATTTTAGAAGTATTAAAGAATATTCATGAAGCTAAAGAAGTAATTGAAATTAATGATTTATTAGGTTTAACTACTAGTGATGAATTAAAAGAATTACAAGATACTTTAAATTTATTGGTGGATGAATATTTAGTTTTTTATACTAAGAAGGGTAAGTATATTTTACTTGATAATTGTCCTGGATTAAAAATTGGTAAATTATCTGTAAGTAAAAAAGGATTTGGTTTTGTTATCTTAGATAAAGAAGATGATTTATATGTAGATGTAAAGAATATGAATGGGGCTATACATGAAGATATAGTTCTTGCTGAGGTATTTGCATCTGGAGTTAGAAAAGAAGCTAAGATAATTAGAATTGTTAAAAGAGAACTTAAAAATCTTGTTGGTGAAATTCTTTTCGATGATAAGGGAAGAGCTTATATTGATTTAGATGATGATAAAAGAAAAATTACTATTGAATTGACTGAAGATTCTGTTAAAGATTGTGTTGAAGGACATAAGGTTTTAGTTAAAGTAGTTAAAGAAGTTAATAAGAATAAGTATATTGCTGATGTAGTTAGAATTATTGGACATAAAGCTGATCCTGGTACTGATATTTTAACTATTGCTTATAAGCATGGTATTTTCGAAGATTTTGGTGAAGAAGTTGAAAAAGAACTTGTTGATATTCCAAATGAAGTTGATCCTAAAGAATTAGTTAATCGTAGAGATTTAACTGGTGAAGTAATATTCACTATTGATGGTGATGATACTAAGGATATCGATGATGCTATTGGTATTCAAAGACTTGAAAATGGTAATTATGAATTAGGAGTTCATATAGCAGATGTTTCTCATTATGTTAAAGAAAATACTGCATTGGGTGATGCTGCTTATGAGAGAGGTACTTCTTCATATTTAGCGGATACTGTTATACCTATGATTCCTCATAAGTTATCTAATGGTATTTGTTCACTGAATGAAGGTGTTATAAGATTATCAATGTCTTGTGTAATGGAAATAGATCATAAAGGTAAAGTTGTAGATTATGATATATTCCCTAGTTATATTAAGAGTCGTAAAAAGATGACTTATAAAAAAGTTAATGATGTTATTTGTAGAAATATAATTGCTCCAGATTACGAAGAGTTTGCTGATAAGTTATATTTAATGAATGAATTACATCAAATACTTAGAAAAGAAAAGAATAATCGTGGTTATATAGATTTTGATTTAGATGAAGCTAAGATTGTTCAAGATGAAACTGGTAAGGCTATAGATGTAGTTAAGAGAGTTCGTGAAGAAGGAGAAATGCTTATAGAAGACTTTATGATAGCGGCTAATGAAACTGTTGCTACTCATATTTCTAATATGCAGTTACCATTTATTTATCGTATTCATGATGTTCCTAAACCTGAAAAAGTTGATGACTTTATGAATTTAGTAAAAATACTTGGTTATAAATTAAAAGGTAGTGTTCATGAATTAACTCCTAAATCTATGCAAAATATATTAGATCAATTAAGAGATAAAAAAGAATTTGAAATATTATCTAGTTTATTACTTCGTAGTATGAGAAAAGCTGAATATAGTAAAGAGAATATTGGTCACTTTGGTTTAGCTAGTAGAAATTATACTCATTTCACTAGTCCAATTAGACGTTTCCCGGATTTAGTTGTTCATAGATTACTTAAGAAGTATTTGATAGATAATGATATGTCTATGACTACTATTCAAACATTAGAAAATAGTCTAGTAGAAACTGCACAACATTCTTCTGAAAGAGAAGTTGCTGCTGTTGATGCTGAAAGAGATGTTTTCGATATGAAGGTAGCAGAATATATGGAAGATCATATTGGAGAAGAGTTTGATGGTGTTATTGATACAATAACTAATTTTGGATTCTTTGTTCAATTACCAAATATGATTGAAGGATTAGTACATGTACAAACTTTAAAAGGTGATTATTTTACATATGTACCTGAGTTGTTATGTATGATTGGTAAGTCTACTAAGAAGACTTATCGTTTAGGGGATAAAGTTAGAGTTAAATGTGTTGCAGCTTCTAAGGAAACTTCAATGGTTGACTTTGAATTAGTAAAGGTTGATGAAAAAGATGGAAATAAAGAACAAGAAAGCTAATTTTGATTATTTTATAGAAGAAACAATAGAGTGTGGTATTGAACTTAAGGGAACTGAGATTAAATCTTTAAGAAAAGGTTCTGGAGATTTAAAGGATACTTTTGCTTTGATACGTAATGGTGAAATGTTTTTACATAATATGTATATTGCTAAGTATGAAGAGGGTAATATATTTAATCATGATGAGAGAAGAACTAGAAAGTTGTTACTTCATAAACATGAGATAAAGAAGTTAAAAGAAAAGGTTGATAGAGAAGGCTATAGTTTAGTACCTTTAAAGGCTTATTTAGTAAAGAATAGAGTTAAAGTGTTACTAGGTGTTGGTAAAGGTAAAAAGCTATATGATAAGCGTGAAACTATCAAAGAACGTGATTTAAAAAGAGAAGCGCAAAGAATAAGATAGGGATGATGATATGAGAAAGTCTTTTATTATATTTGCTATTTCTCTTTTTTTTCTTTTTAGTGGTGTTAGTGCTTTAACTAAGGCTCCAGTAGATGTAACTACGATGAGTATTGATGAATTAATGAATGCTATGGATAAAGGTTATTTAACTAGTGAGACTTTGGTTAGTATTTATTTGGAGAGAATAGAAGAGTATGATGATATGTTTAATTCTATTAATCAATTAAATGATAAGGCATTAGAACAAGCTAAGGAGTTAGATAGAGAAAGAGCAAATGGTAATTTAAGAGGAAGATTACATGGGATACCTATATTAGTAAAATGTAATATAGATGTTTATGGTATTACTACTACCGCAGGTACTAAGGCTTTAAAGGATAATTATCCTAAGGAGAATGCTTTTGTAGTACAAAAGTTAGTAGATGAAGGAGCTATTATATTAGGTTCTACTAATATGAGTGAGATGGCTTTTTCAGCGGGTAATTCATATAGTTCTTATGGCTATGTTAGGAATGCATTTAATACTGAATATACTTCTTATGGTAGTAGTGGGGGATCTGCGGTTTCAGTAGCTGCTGCTTTTGCCGCTGTATCTTTGGGAACTGATACGAATTCTTCTGTTAGAATACCTGCAGCAGGTGCTGGTTTGGTTGGGATTAGGCCTACATTGGGCTTAGTGAGTAGAAGTGGTGTAATTCCATATGATGTTGAAAGAGATACTGTTGGAGTATTAAGTAAGAGTGTTGCCGATAATGCTTTATTATTAGATATTATTTCAGGTGTAGATAAGAATGATAGTAAAACTGAAAATTCTAAAGATTTTAAAATGGATGTGAATAACTTTTCATTAGAAGGTGTAACCATTGGTGTACCAACACAATATACTAAAGGGAATGTTAATTTTAGTGGTGTTATGGGATTAACTGATAGCGATATTTATAATTTAGTAGAAGAAAGTATAAAAAAATTAGAAAGTGCTGGTGCAACAATTGTTTATTTAGATAATTTTGTTAAAAATTCTAATTTGACTTTAGCTAATAATTCTATGTCTGGGATTACTTTATGTGATGGATTTAATAAATATATAAAAGGGACTACTGGTAAAGTAAGAAGTTTTAAGGATTTAGTTTATCAATCTGGTAAAGTTTATGATTTGAGTGGATATTTAGGTGGCTGTGATGGAAAGCTTTATGATAAAGAATCTAAAGATACTATGAAGGCAACTTATAGAAATCATGTTGATAAGTATTTTGAGGATTATGAATTAGATGTTCTTTTATATCCTACTTTGAAAAATAAAGTTTTTGAATATAAGGAAAGTGGTAGTATTAGTCCTGGTAGTAGTTTAGGTAGTGTTATTGGTTATCCTTCTGTTACTGTACCTATGGGATTTATAAAAGAATTTTCGTATGGTATTGAATTTCTAAGTAGAGCATATGAAGAGGAAAAGATATATAATGTTGCGTTATCTTTTGAGAAGATTAATGGTAATGATGTTAAGAGTTCTTCATTAGTACCTAGTTTATATGATATTCCTAATGATGTAATAAAGTTGATTGAATTGTATGAGAAAACTTTGATTAGTAATTCTTCTAATAAAATTGTTAAAGAGTGGTTAGGTAATGTGCATGAATTTTGGATTAATTATAATGATTATGAAGATTGTGGAAGTATTGCTAGTGATTTAATTAAAATGTATAAGGTAGATATGATTAGTTATAAAAGTAGTTCTTCTTATAAGTCGTTATCTTTTATAATTAGTGCTTTTACTTTATTAATGATTGGGATATCTATTTTAATAATATATAGTGAGATTAGAAGATGTTTTAATTAGTATGGTATAATAATTATATAAATATGATAGGGTGGTGGATTTATATGGTTAAAAGAAGAAAAAGAAAGTTAAAAAAGAAAATATTATTATTCTTATTATTTTTAATTTTGGGTTCTGTTGGTGTTTATTTTGTTTTGTCTGATAAATTAACTTTTAATGAGGATAAAAAAGATAAAGAAGTATTGGAACCTGTTGTTAAGAAAATAGAAATAATTGATATGGAATCTAAAAGTAGACCAATTGCTGTTATGATTAATAATCATCCTTCGACTAGACCTTATCATTCTGGCTTACAGGATGCATTCTTGACGTATGAGATTATTGTTGAGGGTGGGTATACAAGATATATGGCTATTTATAAAGATAAGGATACTGAAAGAATCGGTTCTGTAAGAAGTTCTAGACATTATTTTTTGGATTATGCTTTAGAAAATGATGCTGTTTATATACATTGGGGTTATAGTCCGAAAGCTGGTAAAGATATGGATACGTATAATGTCGATAATATGGATGGTATGAAGTATGAAAACAGATATTTTTATAGAGATAGAAGTTTAAATGTTAGTTTAGAACATACTGGTTATACAAATATGGAAATGGTTAAGAAGGGGATTAATGCATTAGGTTATAGAACTGAAACTAGTAAGGATGTATTATTGAATTATACTGCTGAAGAAATTGATATGAGTAAACTTAATGGAGCTATAGTAGCTACTGAAGTTTCTATTCCTTATTCAAGACTTGTAAATTCTAGTTATAAGTATGATGAATCTAGTAAGAGATATTATAGAAGTGTTAATGATAAGATGCATGTTGATTATGTTACAAAAGAACAATTTTCTATAAAAAATATAATTACATATCAAGTGTCTAATAGTACGTTAAAAGATGATGTAAAGGGAAGACAAGACATCGACAATCTTGGCACTGGTACAGGTTATTATATAAGTAATGGGTATGCCGTTCCAATTAAATGGGAAAAGAAGTATAGAACATCACAAACAGTTTATACTTACTTGGATGGAACTGAAATTAAGGTAAATGATGGTGATACTTGGATTCATATTCAACCTACATCTCAACAACTAACTATAAAATAATAAAAAAAGAAAGCGGGGCTTTCTTTTTTATATGGGTTGTGTTTTGTGACATTTATTTGATATAATTAGTATCGTATAGAGGAGGAAAGATAAGATGATTTTATCTACTATATGGTCGATAATTACAAAGGTAATCGATGTATGCATTGTATGGTGCTTAGTTTATTATATATTGAAGAATGTTAAACATAATTCGAAGATGGTACTTATTGTTAAAGGTATTTTGATAATATTAGTATTTAAATTATTGAGTGATGCGTTGAACTTATATACTGTAGGTGTATTACTTGAGTATGTGTTTGAATGGGGACCTTTAGCGTTAATAGTTTTATTCCAACCTGAGTTAAGAAGTTTCTTAGAAACAATTGGAAGAACTAAATTACTTGGAAGACATAAAGTATTAACAGTTGAAGAAAGAGAAAAAGTTGTATATGAAATAATGGATGCTATTGAGTATCTAAAGAAAAACAAGATTGGTGCTTTAATAGTTATAGAGAGAGATGTTTCTTTACAAGATTATATTACTCCAGCGACAAAGGTTTATGCTGACTTAACAAGTCCTTTACTTGGTACAATATTCTTCCCTAATAGTCCACTTCATGATGGTGGTGTTATTGTTCAAGGTGATAGAATAACTTGTGCTGGTGCTGTATTTAAAACTAGTATGGATCCAAATTTAAATAAAAAATTAGGAACTAGACATAGAGCTGCTCTTGGTATTGCAGAAGAAAGTGATGCAGTAGCGTTGATTGTTTCTGAAGAAACAGGAAGAATTAGTATTGCTGTTGATCATGAAATTCATTATAACCTTAGCTTAGACGAATTTAGAATGATGTTAGTTGAAGAATTAAAACCTAAGACTGAATTATTCTATGATGCTGATGGAATAGAAAGAGAAGGTGAAGATGATGAAATCTAATAACAAGACTAATAATACTAAGTCTGGTAAAAAGTTTTTTAAAAAATTGTATAAATTGGTTGATGCATTAATTGTTACTCCAATAAGTACAGTAGTATTTAAAATACAAAAAAGATTTGGTAAAGAAAATAGTTTAGAAAAGTTATTGAATAGACCTTATGCTTTATTATTTATTTCATTATTCTTTGCTATTATAGTTTCTTTATTTGTTCATTTTAAAATGGATATATTAACTAATAATGATGCTGAGTTTTTAACTAATATACCTGTTAAGGTTGTTTATAATAGTAGTGCTTATGTAGTAGAGGGAATTCCTGAAACTGTAAGTATGACTTTAATTGGTAAAAAAGTTGAATTATATTTAGCTAGACAATTAGGTGATAACGAAGTTGTTGTTGATTTAACTGAATATCAAGCTAGTGATAAATCAGTTGAAGTTCGTTTAACTTATAATAAACCAATTAAGAAATTGGATTATCAAATTTCACCTGAATTTGTTACAGTTAATATAAAAGAAAAAGTAAGTGATAAGAAGACTGTTACTTATGATTTATTAAATCAAGATGAATTAGATGTTAGATTAAGTGTTAAATCTGTTGAACTATCTAAATCTGATGTAATAGTTAGAGGATCGCAAGAAACTATAGATTCTATTGCTTCTATTAAAGCTTTAATTGATTTAGATAATGATGATTTCACTAAAGCTGGAACTTATGTATTAGATAATTTAAAATTAATAGCTTATGGAAGAGATGGAAGCATTGTTGATAATGTTGAAATAGTTGCTACTAATATTAGTGCTACTCTAGAATTAGATTCTTATTCTAAGAGAGTTCCTGTTAAAGTTGTTACTACAGGTGATTTAGTTAGTGGTAAAGCAATTTCTTCAATAACAATAAACGGAGTTAATGCAAATGACTTTGAAACTACTATATACGGAGACGAAGCTGCATTAGAAAGTATTTCTTATATTACTGCTACAATTGATATTGATGGACAAGGTAATAATGGTTCTAAGACTTCTAAAGTTACATTACCTAAACCTGCAGGAGTAAGAAGTATAAGTGATGAAAGTATTTCTATAGTACTTAACTTTGGTGAAGCAAAACAAACTACAATTCAGTTAACTGGTATTAGAACGTCAAATGTTCCTAGTGGATTGAATGCAAACTTAGAATCTGCGAATGATACTACAGTTGAAGTTCAAGTAATAGGTGTTGAGTCAGTTATTAATGAGTTAGAAAAGGATAAATCTGGTATTTATGCTTATGTAGATTTAACTAACTATAGTACTGGTACTTATTCAGTAGAAGTAAAAGTGGAAGGTAATGATTCAAGATTACAATACATAGTTACTAAGAATGTTAATGTTGTATTAACTAAAATAAATTAATAAAAATAAAAGAACTCATAATTAATGAGTTCTTTTTTCTTCGAAGAAATAGGTTACACATATTAGTGAAGCTATTCCTATGATTATATAAATAATATTATTGATCATAGCACTTTTAATTAATAGGGTTACTAAATTTAAATTAAATAATCCTATTAAGCCCCAGTTAAGTGCACCGACCATTGTTAAAATTAATGCTATTTTTTTAACTATTTCCATATATACCTTCCTTTTCTATTATTAGTATTGGTAAATATTTTTATAATATGTATGAATAATTATATTTCTAATAAATATTATGTAATAGAAAAGGTTGGGTGTTATGAAAAAATTATTATTGTTGTTATTAAGTACAGCGTTATTAACAGGTTGTGGAAAAATTGATAAAGATAAGTTGGTTAATACTTTTAAGAATGATGTTGAATCATCGAAAGCTTATGTTGTTGATAGTAAGATGGAAATTTATAATGCAGAAGATACTTTTAATTATGATATAAAGGTTTATTATATGGATGATGATTATTTTAAAGTTGATATGGTAAATACGTTAAGCAATCATGAACAAGTAATATTAAGGAATAATAATGATGTTTATGTGGTAACTCCTAGTTTAAATAAGAGTTATAAATTTGTTAGTGAATGGCCATATAATAGTAGTCAGTCGTATATATTAAATTCTTTAATTAAAGATTTAGATAATGATGAAGATATTGAGTTTGAAGAACTTAAAGATGGTTATAGTTTAAAGGTAGATGTAAATTATCCTAATAATGATGAATTAAAATATGAAGTTTTGTTCTTTGATAAGAAAATGAATTTAAAAAGTGTGGTAGTTTATGATGCAGAAGATATTGTGTCTATAAAGGTTGATTTTTTAAAGATAGATTATAAAGCTAATTTGAGTAAAGATGATTTTAGTGTGGATAAGATGATAGAAGATAATTGTTGTAGTAATATTGTTGATGGAAGTGAAGTTACAGGTAAATTAGACGATATTGTTTATCCACTATATGTACCAGCTAATACTTATTTGAAGAATAGAGAAATGGTTAATACTGAGAATGGCGAAAGAATTATTCTTACGTTTAATGGAGATAAGAATTTTGTACTAATAGAAGAAGTAAGTAATGTTAATAAAGAATTTGAAATTATTCCTGTTTATGGAGATCCGATGATGTTAAATGATACTGTCGGTGCATTAAGTACTAATTCTCTTTCTTGGACTAGTAATAATGTAGATTATTATTTAGCTAGTAATGATTTGAGTACTTCTGAGATTTTATCAATAGCTGAATCTTTAGCAGTTAGTAATATAGTAGAAGAGAAATAGTGTTTAAAAGCACTATTAATTGCCCAATATATATATAGAGAGTTCTAACATTTATTTGATTTGCTTATTAAATGTGGTATAATTGAGGCAAGGTGGTTTAAATGGAAAAAAAGAAAGAAGTAGTAAAGAGTAAAAAGGTAAATAATAAAGTAACTTATAGAACAACTGAACAAGATGAAATGATTAAGTTTTTAGTAGTAATCTTAGTTGTATTATTATGTGTAGGTGGTATTTATTTATTTACTAGAGCATTTATTACTAAAGATTTATTTAAAGAAGAAAATAATACTAGTGAAGTAGTTACAGAAGGAACAGTAAACTATGATGTTGCTATTATGGGACAATTATTAAATAGACCATATAAACAATATTATGCAGTTATCTACGATTCAACAGGTGATTATGCTGCTGATATGTATTCTTTAGTTACTAGTTATTCTAAATTAAAAGATCATAAACAAGTTTATACTATTGATTTAGCTAATGAACTTAATAAGTCTTATTATGATGCTGAAAACGTTAATAAGAAACCAACTAAAGTATCTGAAATGAAAGTTGGAGATATTACTTTGGTAAAAGTTAAAAATGGTAAGATTGAAAAATATATAGTTGATTATGCTAAAATGCAAAAAGAATTAGGTATAAAAGAAAAATAGTTTTAAAAAAGTTTAATATTTTGTATTAAACTTTTTTTGTGGTATGATTTTGGATAGAAGGTGATATTAATGTCTAAAAGTAATATAAATAAAACTAATAATGTTGTCTCTAAGAAGAAAAGTATTAGTGAAATAATAAGTTCTTTGTTTAATATTGATAAAGGTCAAAGTAAGAATTATAAAAAGAACAAGAAAAATAAGAAAAGACGTATGATTAATGGTAAGTTTAGTTTAGATATTTTAGACTTATTAATTATAATTGTATTTACTGTAATTGTTTCTAGTGTATTTACTGGTCTTTTATTAAATTATCAGTATCGTAGAAATATTGCTTATTTAAATAGTAATAAAGTAGTTAGTGAACATATAACAACATTTATAGATATGTATACTGAGGTTGTTGATAATTTCTATGAAGAAGTTGATCAAAAGGGAATGATAGATGCAGCTCTTGATGGAATGCTCGGTTATTTGGAAGATAATTATTCTATTCATTTAGATAAAGAGGAAACGGAAGATTTATCTCAGTCATTAGATGGTACATATCAAGGAATAGGTATACTGGCTTATGGTAATGTAGTTGCTCAAGTGTATGAAGGCTCTTCTGCTGAAAAAGCTGGTATTAAAGTTAATGATGAAATTATCGAAATTAATGGTAAGGAAATTACTATGAATAATTTTGATAAGATTACTGAGTATTTAGAAAAAGATAAGAAGAATGAAGTTAAAGTTAAAAGAGATGGTAAAGTTCAAGTATTTAGTATGACTATTGGTGAAGTGTATATGCCATCAACTAGTGAAAACGTTATTATTAGTAAAGGCAAGAATATAGGATATATATCATTATCAACTTTTTCTTTAAATTCAGCAGCTGATTTTCAAGAATCATTAATTAAATTAAATAAAGATAAAAAGATTGATTCTTTAATTATTGATTTGAGAGGGAACACTGGAGGATATTTAAATTCAGCTTCTAATATATCTAAAATATTTTTAGAAGAAGGTAAAACTATTTATTCTTTAAATAATAAGGATGGTAAAGTTGCTTATAAAGATGATACAAAGCAAAAAATGGAAATAGAAGTAGTAGTTTTATTAAATCAAGTTTCAGCATCTGCTGCTGAGGTATTGGCTGGTGCGTTGAAGGATAGTTATGGGGCTACTATCGTTGGTATGACTAGTTTTGGTAAAGGTACAGTACAAACTACTAAAAGATATGGTGATACTATGATTAAGTATACGTCTGCTAAATGGTTAAGACCTAATGGTGAATGTGTAGATGGAATAGGTATAAAACCTGACTATGAGGTAGAAGTAGAAATAAAGAATAATACAATGTATGATAAGCAATTGGATAAGGCTATAGAATTATTAAGTTAAAAAGGACACCTAGCGGTGTTCTTTGTTTGTTATTTTAGAGAAAATAGTATATAATGATAAACGAAAGCGAGATTGTTATGGAAAATATAAAAGTAGGAGATAAACTAAAGATCTTCTGTTATAAACATGATGGTACTTTGGAACATACTTCTGAAGAAGCAATTGTGTTGGAAAATAACGATGAGTATTTAGTTTGTGGAAATGGGAGGACAAAGATAACTGAAAAAGATGGTAGAAGTCATATGACAAATGAACCTGCTGTATTGTTCTTCTATAAAAATCATTGGTTTAATATTATCGGACAGTTAAAAAAGTTTGGGTTATTTTATTATTGTAATATTGCATCTCCATATATTATAGATGGCAAATCAATAAAATATATTGACTATGATTTAGATTTAAGAGTGTTTCCGGATGGTGGATTTAGAATTTTAGATCGTAATGAATATAATTATCATAAGAAGATAATGAAGTATTCTGATGAATTGGATTCAATTATTAAATCAGAGTTATCACATTTAATTGATATAAAAAGAAGTGAATCTGGGCCTTTTGCTGCTGGTGTAGTAGACAAATATTATGATGTTTATGAAAAAATCAAAAAAAGTTAAATTTTTTTGATTTTTTTCTTGCAATTATAAATTTTTCGTTGTATACTGAGGAAGATGTTTCGGAAAGAAGCATTAAATTAAGCCTATAAATGTTGAAAAATGTCAATAAAAAAACTTTTTTAAAAAAAGTTGAAAAAAAAGTTGACAAACACTTATAGAGTTTGATATATTACTAATGCAACCGAGAAAAGATAATAAATTCGGTAGCAGAATGATCTTTGAAAACTAAGTAAAAAAGTCAAATTGAGTAGCTTTGTGATCATAACTTAAATTATTAGATTTAATTATAAATCTTTTTTAATGAGAGTTTGATCCTGGCTCAGGATGAACGCTGGCGGCATGCCTAA
>JAZOOK010000179.1:0-12326 GCA_045654965.1 Candidatus Coprovivens sp.
TAATAAGGCTATAAGTAATAATGGATATTTTAGATTTAAAAATGAAAAATTTACTTATTTTACTAGTGCTAATTGTTATTGGTTAAATGATCAATATGATACTGATAGACAGTTTGCTTTAGTTAAAGTAGATGATTTATTTAGTAAAATATATCCTGAAAACAAAACAAGTTCTTGTAAGATAGTTCCTGTAATTGAAGTATCTAAAAATAAATTTAATGTAGAGTAGTAGAAATACTACTTTTTCTTTTGTAATAAAAAAAACTGCTATTCTGCAGTTTCTATTTTTTGTTCGAATTTTATTGATGCTTCAATTTGAAGTTTTGTTCCGTTATTTTGAGCATCTATTGCTATATTAGTATCATCTTCATCTTTCATTTGTTCATTTTCGCCTTCATACCATTCGAAGTATGTTCTTACTGTAAAAGGTTTAAATGTGAAGTTTTCTGTTTTATTATCAAAATCTAATGTACCAGTTATTTTATTTTCATTTATTAAAGAAGTTTCTATTTTGTCTCCTTCTTTATATGTGTCTGGTAATATTGCATATTTAGATATTAATATATCAGGCAAGTTTTCATTTAATACTTTTAAATCGATATTGTAATTAAATGATACTCCTACATTTGATGGATTGATTAATATATCAAAGTATCCTTTAGATGAAGGAGCTATTGTATTTGATTTTATATTTTCTGATTCTTCTATTACTGGAGTTATTTCTATTTTATTTGTTGTACCAGTTGTTATATCAGTATCGTTTACTAGTATTTGCCAATTAGCTATTGAAAACTCAATATTACTAGTGGTATCTACTACATATCTTGAATATGTATCACTCATAAAACTTAGGGTTACTGATAGTGTAAGAAGAATCAAAATAATTCTGATTTTCTTATTCATTAGGTCCTCCCTCTATATTTTAATTATACTCTAATTTTTAGTATTATATCAATTCTATAAATCATAATTTTATTTATTATATGTAAATAATTGTAAAAGAAAAAAAGAATAAAAAATATCTCTTTAAATGTTATTTTTGTGGTCCTCGAATATTGACAAAATGTGTCGAAATGATATAATTAAGTTAATATTATAAAGAATAGGATAGTGTAGTAATATGCATCTTAGTGTAAGGAGTGAGAAATGTGGGTAAGCTCGATAACTTTGATCTTAAGAAATATCATCTTGAGAAAAAAGTTCGTAGAATTATTGTAATCGTTATCTCGCTTTTATTTTTGCTTTTATTCTTAGCGTACTATGTTATTGGTATTATTTATAATAGTGGAAATTTCAGCGTAACGCTAGACAAGAACTTGTACTTCGATGATGGTCTTATCATGTATGATGATCCAACTTACAAAGTATATAGATCTGAATTATTAGCTCCAGCGCCTGATACTTTCGATAATATATCACATAAGTGGTTACCGAAAGGTATCGAAGAATCCGAAGGTGGTTCTCATAATGGAGATAATTATTTGGCTTATACTTTCTATATTGAAAATCAAGGCAATGATGTTTCTGATTATTGGAACGAAGTAGAAATAGCTGATGTTATTAAAAACGTCGATGAAGCAGTTCGAGTTAGAGTCTATAGGGATGGTGAATATATTACCTATGCAAAGATGGGTGCAAATGGTAAACCGGAACCAAATACTGTTCCTTTTGTGGACGATACGATTATAGCATTACAGCATGTAGAAAATTTCAAACCTGGAGATATCCATAAGTACACTTTAGTATTATGGGTTGAAGGCTCTGATCCGGAGTGTACGGATAATATTTTGGGTGGAGAGTTTAAAGTTGTAATGAATTTTAACTCTGAACATGTCGATGACAAAGAAAATGATGAAGGAGAAAGATAAAAATGAAACAAAGAAATACTAAACATGAAAAACGTTTGAAAAAATTAGTGTTAACTTGTCTTTTATTAGCTGTTTTTTTAACTGTTGGTACTTATGCATGGTTCATTGGTATGCAAACTGTTAGCGTAGATGCTTTCGAAGTTAAAATTGCTACTGTAGAAGACTTAGCGTTATCTTTAGATGGTTCTTCATGGAGTACTGATTTAACAGTTACTGAAGATGCATTAAAAAATAATGAATACGCTAAAGGCACTTATAGTTGGACTGCATTAAAACCGGTTTCTACTATTGGTGCAATAAGTACAGAAACTAGTAAATTAATTATGTTCGATAAAGGTAGTTTAACTGCTACTGATGGTGGATATAGATTAATGTCTGCACTTGTTAAAAATAAAGCAACAACATCTGAAAGTGCCGGTGAAGAAGATGGATATGTTGCATTTGATTTATTTATTAAAAATATGTCAGGTGATGAATATTATTCTGATATAACTGACCCATCAAACGAAGAAGCTATCTATTTAGATACAGAATCTTCAGTTACTGCTGATGATGCTGGTAATACTGCTTCAGGAATTGAAAATTCAGTTCGTATAGCATTTGCTCAAATTGGTCGTGTTAAATCTGATGCTAAAGTAGATTTAATTAGATCTATTAGTTGTGCTACTGCTACTGGTATTACTCCAATCTGTGCTAACAGATTAGCTACAATTTATGAACCAAATGATACTAGTCATGTTGCTAATGCAATTAATTGGTTTGGTAAAACTTGTAAAAAGAGAAGTACTGATGGTACTTATACTGATGAACAATGTACTTTAATTAAAGATGGTACTGCATATTCTACATATGCTGTAAGTGGTGAAATTGGTCATGCTGCAGCTGTAGACGTATATGATGGATTAAATGGTTATGAAGGTTCTTTATCAGCTGTTGCTGCAGCTAATAAATTAGTTGAAGTTAATACATTTACTGATTCTGAAAAAATGTTAACTGAAACAGCTAGACCTGAATTCTTCTATTTAGCTCCAAATAGTATTACTAAAGTTAGAGTTTATGTTTACCTAGAAGGACAAGACGTTGATAACTATGATTTTGCTTCTCTAGGACATAGTATTACTGCTAAATTCGGATTCACTAAAGAAAGATTCACTGGTGATGAAATCTTAGTTGAAGAAGAAAATGATGAAGAACAAGGACAATCTTAATAAAAATTGAAATCTTTGCTAAGGCTTCTTTATGAGGCCTTAGTAAAAATAAATTATGGAGGAAAAAATGAAAAGAAATAGTAATAAAACTAGAAGAATTAGAAATCTTATTCTTATTTGTGTTTTATCTGCTTTACTTTTAACTGCTGGTACTTATGCATGGTTTATTGGTATGCAAACAGTTAAAGTTACACCATTTGAAGTAGAAATTTCTTCTGTAGATAGTTTAATGCTATCTTTAGATGGTGTTAATTGGAAAACATCTTTAGATGTTTTAAATACTGATGCTTATGCTAATAATGCAAATGAATTACTAATAGAAGATAAAGAAGGATTAAAACCAATTTCTACTATTGGAGAATTTGATGAAACTTCATCTAGATTAAAATTATATGAAAAAGGTAGTTTAACTGCTACTAAGGGCGGTTATAGACTAATGGCTAGCCGTGTAAATAACTATACTGATAAGGTTGAAGGTGGAACTGAATATCTTGAAGATGATGGATATGTTGCATTTGACTTATTTGTAATGAACTTATCAGGTGATGAATATTATCCTACTAATGAAGTAGCAAATGAAGAAGCAATTTATTTAACTTATGAATCTGCTGTAACTGCTGGTACTTCAGGTGTTAGAGATGCAGGAATTGAAAATTCAGTTCGTGTTGGATTTGCTCAAATCGGACGTGTTAAAGCTGCTGATTATGGTCAATTAACTGCTGATGAAAAGGATGCTGAAAAATTAGCTACATTAACTGGTATGACTTGTGCTGGTACTGGAGATGTTACTGGTATTTGTAGAAAAGCACAAATTTGGGAACCAAATGAAAATACTCACGTAGCTGGTGCTAAAACTTGGTATGAAAAAACTTGTAAGGCTAGAAGAGCTGCTCTTGAAGATGAAGCTGATGGATTCTATTATGAAGCAACTGGTTGTGCAAGTTTAGATACTTATATTGCTACTAATGCTGTTGCTGGTCCAATTGTTGCTTCTGATTATGTAGATGTATACGATGGTGCATACAACTCATATAAAGCAACTGCTACAACATTATTACAACAAGTTGATACATTTACTGATACTGAAAAATTAGCTACTGGTACTAATCGTTTACCATTCATGACATTAGCTCCTAATAGTATTACTAAAATAAGAGTTTATGTATGGATCGAAGGTCAAGATTTAGATAACTATGATTTCGCGTCATTAGGAACTAGTATTTTAGTTAATTTCGGATTCACTAAGGAAAGAATTACTTCTGGTGAAATAGATGAAACTATTAAGCCAAATGAAGGTCCTGGTGGAGATGTTGATGCTGAACAACTTCCTACAGCTTAATTTGTAGAATTGTTTAATTATTAAATGAAATAAGAAGTAAGGATAAAAGTAATTGTTTTTGCTTTTATCCTTTATTTCTATTAAAGGTGGTGTCTATGTGACAAAAAATACTCCAACAAAAAGTAAGACTTCTAAAACTACTAATAGTAAAACTAATAGTATTAGAAAAACTTCTTCAGTAAAAAAGAATACTGTTAAGAAAGCTACTAATACTACTAAGAAAGTTACTAATAAAGTAGAGAAGAAGAATACTGAAATTGATAGAAAAAAGTTTAAGAGAATAAATCCTAGATTAGCCTTAGTGGTTATATTTTTATGTGCGGTATTATTGATATTTGCATCATATGCTTGGTTTTCTATGAATTTGAATATTAAAATTAAAACTTTGAATATGGTTATTTCTCAAAATAGTGATTTAACTATTTCGTTTGATGGTGTAAATTTTGCCCGTAGTATAGAGATTACTAAAGAAAATGTCTATGAGAATTTAGCAGAAGTTTATCCTAATCATTTAACGCAATGGCCATCTAATGGTTTAATACCTGTTTCTTCTTCAGGAATTGCTAATTCTAATTCTTCTTTATTTGATATTTTTGAAACAAATGGTGTTTTATATTATAAGAAAGATAAAGATAGAGGATTTGTTAAGACTTATTTGTCTAAACAAAATCAACCCAGAGAATTTAATCATTATTTAGCTTTTGATATATTTATAAAAAATGATACTGGTTCTCCTAAACCGGACAATTTATTCTTTGATGATACTACTTCTATTGTTGCAACTGGTGAATTAGATGAAGAAATGCAAGGTTTAGTTAATTCATTTAGAGTTGGTATTGTGAAGATAGGTAGTGTTTCATTAGAAGCATCGGTTAATGAAATACAAAATATTAAATGTAATAATCAATGTAGTTCATCTATATATGAACCATATAGCAAATTTCATACACCATTATCTATAGAACGTTCTAAAAAGTATGGTATTGATCTTGTTGATGGAAATCATTTTCCAACATATTCTTATATAAAAGCAGGTGGACCTATATATGTAGAAAATTCTATATCTGGTTCTAGTAGAATAGATAGAGAACATTTTACTGTTCAAGAAACTATTACTGATGATACTTTAGATACTTCTATTTTTGAAATACCTAATGGAATTACTAAAGCTAGAGTTTATGTATGGATAGAAGGTCAAGACATTGATAGTTTAGAAACTAATTCTAAAGGTACTGATGTAGATATATCTGTTAATTTTGTTAAGGATACAGCTGGTTGGGAATCGTATAATGAATAGTGAGAAAGGGGTTATATTATGACAAAAGAAAATAGTAAAGTAGATTTTGATTTATCGACATTATCTCTTGAAGAACTTATAGAAGTTTATGAGAATATTAATAATTTCTTAGACTATTTAGATGAATCTAAGATTGAAATTGAAGAAAAGGGTGAAGCTAATGAATAACTTTTTAGAATTTATAAATAAAGATATTGAAGGAAAAAAAGAACAATTAGCTACACTACCTGTTCGTACTAAAGTTAATAAGAAAAAATATAATGAAACTATCGATAAAATGACTTTAAAATATAATCAATATAAAGATAATGTTTATAAATATTTGACTGTAAAAGCTAAAAATTTAATTAAATTAAAGAAACAAGAAGAAGATGAAGAATTAATAGAATATATTAATAAATTAGAAGGTGCTAAGAATTTATTAAATCCTTTTAATACTTTTGTAGAAAAGATGGGATTTGATTCATTGTTATTTCAATTCAATTGTTGTTATACTTTGAATTTTAAATCTTTAAATTATATTATTAATGGATTTTTAGATAAGTTTGAATTAGCTGGTATTATTTTAGAAGAAAGTGATTTTAATTATACTTGTTATGTTAAACAATATATGGAATCTTTCTTAGAAGTTAGAAATAAGGGAGATAAAGATTATTCTAAAATATCAGAGATATTTGAACAAATATATTGGTTAAATCCTGAATTGATTCAACATATTGATTTAAACTTTAGAAAATTATTAAGAAATCATGCTAATAAATTTAACAGTTATTTAAATAGTTTGAAGAATGAAGTTAAAGAGTCTTTAAATTTAAAAGATTATGAAGATTGTTTAAATAGATTAGTTACTGCTTATACTGATTTAAATAATAGTAGTAAAGAATCTATTGAAGATGTAGTTAGACTTAGTGTAGAAGGTTCTATTGATATAGAACATTATAAAGAAGATAATAAAGTAAGAAAAGTTGCTTTTAATACCTTATTAGGAGAAGATTTTGATTTAACTAGAACTGCTAAATTTAATAGAGTATGTGAAGATTTAGATAAGTTAAAATATAATTTATATGAGTTTTCTAATTATTTAATTTTTGAACCATTATTTGAAGAGTTTAAAAATCAATTTTCTAAATTAGAAAATGATGGTAATAAAAAGAATAAAGAAATAAAAGAAGCTGAAGTTAAAATAATTAAGATGGAAGAAGAACTAGATAAACTTAATAAAAAGATTGCTAGTGGTAAGAAGTCTTTCTTTGGTCGTAAATTAAGTGAAATAGATATTAAGAATTTAAAAATTGATTCTGTTTTAAAAGCTAAAGAATTATATGAATTATATAAAGTTTATGAAAAAGAATATTTTAAGGATAAAGTAGAAACTATTATATCTAATAATATGTCTGTTAGTGATTTATTGAGATTGTATAGTAGTTTTGATTATTTTAAGAAATTAACTATTCAAAATGTATTTGAAGTAGAAGGTTATGATGATATAGCAGACCTTGCTGATAAATTTGATTCTTTTGCTAATAATCCATTAAATAATATTATGGAAGGTGCTTTGGTATTTGGAGAATTTGATATACCAAGTACAATTATTAATAAATATAGATTAAGTGGTATTGAAGTAGAAGAAGATAGTTTAAATGAAGATAATATTAATGCTTTAATTAATAAAATTAATGTTGTTATTAGAACTAATATTATTCAAAATAGTAATATTCCAATGGATAAAATATGGTTTGTTACTAAAGTAAATAAATATAAGGAAGATTAGTGTTTAAGACTAATCTTTTTTATTTGACTTTATAGGTATTTTTTGCTATAATTCTAGATGTTTTGAAGGGCTATTCATCAAAACCGCACTAAAAAGGTATTAAGTATCATGTGATCACCTTAAGGGCGCGTCTTAAAATTTATACAAGGAGGTATGAAAATGAAAGCTATATTTGTAACTGGTGGAAAACAATATTATGTTTCTGAAGGTGAAACTATCTACGTTGAAAAATTAGATGCTGAAGTTGGTTCAGAAGTTGAATTTACTGAAGTATTATACGTTGATGGTGTTGCTGGTACTCCAGTAGTAGACGGTGCAAAAGTTGTTTGTTCTGTAGAAAAACAAGGAAAACAAAAAAAGGTTGTTGTTTTCAAATACAGACCTAAGAAAAAATATCGTAATACTCAAGGACATAGACAACCATATACTAAATTAACTGTTAAGAAAATTGTTAAATAATTATGATTAAAGTTAATGTTAAACGTAATGATAATAAAGTTTATGAACTTGTAATTAAGGGTCATGCTGGATATGATGTTCATGGTAAAGATATAGTTTGTGCTGCTGTAAGTAGTATGACTATAACTACTATAAATAATATCATTGCATTAGATGATTCTATCGATTACGAAGAGAATTCTGGTTTACTTATAATCAGAGTTAAAAGAGATACTGAAGTAAATAATAAGTTACTTGATAATTTAGTTAGAATGCTAGTTGAATTAAAAGAACAGTATCCAAAAAATATTGAGATTAGAAATGAGGATTAATATATGAAATTTTTAAGTTTAAATATCCAATTATTCGCTCACGTTAAAGCTCAAGGTTCTACACAAAATGGTAGAGATTCTAGAGGTCGTAGATTAGGTGCTAAAGCAGCTGATGGACAAACTGTTTCTGCAGGTAGTATTTTATACCGTCAAAGAGGAACTAAGGTTTATCCAGGCGTAAATGTTGGAATGGGTAAAGATCATACTTTATTCGCTACTGTATCTGGAGTAGTTAAATACGAAAGATTAGGTAAAGACAAGAAAAAAGTAAGTGTTTACGAAGCTTAGTTATTAAAAGACCTTTATTAAGGTCTTTTATTTATGATATAATTAAAATGTTTAAAAAAGGAGGTTGTTTCCATGTTTGTAGATGAGGTTGTTATTAAACTTATTGCTGGTAAAGGTGGAGATGGATGTACATCTTTTAGAAGAGAGAAGTTTATACCACTAGGAGGACCAAACGGAGGTAATGGAGGTAAAGGTGCTGATATTATATTCCAAGTTGAAAAAGGTCTTAAAACACTAGTAGATTTAAAATATAAGAAACAAATTAAAGGTGATAAAGGAGTTAATGGTAAAGGTTCTAATATGCATGGTGCTAAAGCAGAAGATGTTATAGTTAAAGTACCAGAAGGAACTACATTAATTGATTATGAAACTGGTTTAGTTATATGTGATTTAATACATGATGGTGATACTTTCACTGTATGTCATGGTGGTAGAGGTGGTAGAGGTAATAAAGCTTTTGCTACTCAAGAAGATCCTGCTCCTAAGATGAGTGAATTTGGTGAACCAGGAGAAGAAAGAATAGTTAAATGTGAACTTAAAGTCTTAGCTGATGTTGGTTTAGTAGGAATGCCTTCAGTAGGTAAGAGTACTATATTATCTTTAATTAGTGGTGCTAATCCTAAGATAGCAGCATATCACTTTACTACTTTAAATCCTAATTTAGGTGTAGTTAAGTTAAAAGATCAAAGAGTATTTGTAATGGCGGATTTACCTGGATTAATAGAAGGTGCATCTGAAGGTGCTGGTTTAGGAGAAAAATTCTTAAAACATGCAATGCGTACTAAAGTAATTGGTCATGTACTAGATATGGGTGCTTTTGAAGGAAGAGATCCGTTAGAAGATTATAAGATTATTAGAAAAGAAGTAGAAGCTTATGATGATAAGTTAGCTAGAAAACCTGAACTTATAATTGCTAATAAAATGGATTTACCTGATGCTCAAGAAAATCTTAAAAGATTTAAGGAAGCTTATCCTGAATTACCTATAGTAGAAGTAAGTGCTATGAATACTGAAGGTACTGAAGATATGATAATTAAACTTGCTGATATGTTAGAACAAGTTGAATTAGAACCTGTATATGAAGAGACTAGTTATGAAAGTCATATAATATATAAATTTAAAAATGAAAAACCTTATACTATATCTAGAGATGATAGTGGAGTTTGGATTATTAGAGGCGCTGAAATAGAGAAGTTATTAAAGATGACTAAGTTCTATGAAGATGAGGGTGCTCAAAGATTTGCTAGAAAACTTCGTGGTATGGGCGTTGAAGAAGAATTAGAACGTTTAGGTGCTGAAAGAGGCGACGATGTTCAAATTTTAGACTTCGTATTTACATTTAAAGAGTAGAAATACTCTTTTTTTATTGTTTTTATATAGTTTTTAACAAAATATTAAGAAGAAGTTGACTTTTTGTGTTATTAATGTTATATTAATATCACTTGAAGGGGAGTAGCATAATACATAACCGTCAGCACTGAAAAGCGGGATAGTAAATACTCTAAACAAGATTAGCGAGACCTTCATGAATATTTAACGATATTCATGGAGGTTTTTTATATTCCATTCCTCCATGGATATTAAGGAGGAATGAAATAATGGAAGAAAAAATTTTTACAAAAGTTGATGGACGTGCTTATGCAGAAGCTGGTATAGCTTGCGGAGAACTTACTCCAGTAGTTGCTGTTAAATTCGCTAGAGTTGAAGCAAGACGTGGTGTAGTTGGAGAAGAAGTTATATCTTATTCTCAAAACGGTATTGTTGAAAAAGTCGATACTGTTAAAGTTGATCCTGAAACTGGAGAAGTTGACTGGGTTTTAACTAAGTTAGATGAAAATGGTGAAGTAGTAGTTGACGAATTCGGACATAAAAATGAATGGATCGTTACAAATAGTACTTTTACTAAAAAATATGATTTAGATGAAACTAAAAGGGAAAGTGTTTATAAACCTAAAGGTGGACCTCAAATCTTTGTTCCTATTGTAATGGATGTTATTCTATTCCAATGGGGTGGAGAAATGAAAATTGAAGCCGGTGGATGGTTAAACATTACTAATCCTGATGATATTTATGGTATCTCTCAAAGAGACTTCGAAGATACTTATAAAATTGTTGGGGAAGAACCTACTTATAAACTTACTAAATAACATTAGATAGGTTTAGAACATTTATCGAAAGATAAATGTTTTTTTGTGGTATACTTTTTATAGAATATGGGTGGTATTATGGAAGACTTTATAAGAGTAGATGTAAGAGATTATGTTAATAGAGGAATTGAAAATGGTGATTTAGCTCCTTTTTGGGCGGTTAAATATGGTAGAGTTAGAGCAAGACGTGGTAATTTGGGTGAAGTAGTATATACTTATACTGATGGTGGTATACTTGAAAAAGAAAATGAAGTAGAAATTGATCCTAATACTGGAAGAACTGGATGGATTATTACTAAGTGTAGTCCTGATGGGGAAGTAATAGTAGATGAATATGGTAATAAGAATGAATGGATTATGGATGATTCTGATTTTATTCAAGAATATGTATTAGATTCTGATTTAGAAGGTGTTTTTAAGTCAGTAGATGGACCACAACTATTTGTACAAGCTTTAGTAGATATGACTATAGTACAAGGTGATGAAGAGATGCATGTTGAATGTGGTGGGTATATAAATATTACTGATTTTTCTAATTGTTATGCAATAAGTGAAAGAGATTTTAATGATACTTATAGAGTTATGGATACTGAAAATCCAGAACATACATTAAATTAAATAGCTAGTTGATAGCTATTTTTTTATTTATAATATTGTGCTATAATACCACCAATTAAGGGGTTATATATATGATGTCTGTTAGTAAAGAAGAAAACTTGAGAGTAAAGAAGTTATTTGATGTTTTAGGTATTAAATATATTAGTTCTCTAGATAGAAAGATAATTGATTATGTATCTAGACAATTAAAGACTTTTGATACTGGGGCTTATGTTTGTTTTGGTAGCATTAAATTGAATGATGCTATAAATGATAGTTTAGAACATTTAAAATTAATTGGTGATGATACTTATAGAAATGCAGCGGCATTTGTTAGTACTACTCAATTTGTTTCTGTGTTTCCTATAAGAAATGATTATTCTTGTTTTGTATCATATTGTGATGAAAATGGTACTATGAAAGTTGATAAAAATAGTGGTAAAGTAATACATTATAAAGTACCAGTACAACCTGATATAATGGCTTCATTTCATTTAGGTCATGAACATATACATGCATTAAAAGAAACTAATTATGAGGAATATATAGATTCTCAAGTATTAGGTGATGTTATACCTATATTTTATGAATTATTAATGGCAGAAGAATATCCGGCTTTAAAGACTACTATTTATAAATATAGATTATTATCTTTAAAAGAAGATATGAAGCATTATGATAATGCTATATCTAAGATGAAGAAAAGTAAAAATGATAAAGATATATATAAAGTTGTTGCTACTAGAAGTGGTCAATCTTTAAATAGTTTTTATTATGCTACATTATTATTTAATATGTATAAAAGTAATCCTAAAGATATATTAGAATTAGTAAGTAAAGTATTAAGACATGAAATAACTACTAGAGAGATGTTAGATAGTTTAGGTTTATTACATAAAGAAAATAATCAAGTTTATGATAGTGAATTTGAATTAATGAAAAAATATGTTAAATAAGTATAATTTAATTATTATACTTTTTTTATTTTGGTATAATACTATGCAAGGTGATTAGTATGGAAGAAGAGGAGATAGTACTACT
>JAZOOK010000180.1:0-2055 GCA_045654965.1 Candidatus Coprovivens sp.
TGCTTGTCTTCCTAAGACCGCTTGGCCTCCGACTTATTTATTATTATTTAAAAACATAACAATAAAAGCCAATCCCATACTAAAAGAAATAAGTCCATCATTATACTTATCATCTATAAATAATAATAAATTACCTAATAAAGTAGATAATCCAGCCATACTAGTAATCAAAATAGGAATCCATATATTCATACTAATATAGTATTACATCTCATTTCCAATTATTACCATAATATATTTACTTATATAGTTAATACTAGAACTAGGAGGGATAAATATGTCAAAGGAAGAAAGTAAACAATCTTCTAGTAACGCTAACCAAAGAACAAATAATAAAAAAGCTAATTCTAGAGAAAATAATCAAGCAAGCAATAATAAATGTAATTAATTAAAAAGAGGAACAACTTAATGTTCCTCTTATTTTTTTATTTATTATTTTTTCCCCAACATTGTAATTCTTCTCTAACTTTAGTAGCACTATCAGTATAGAAACAAGTGCAAGAACCTTCATAGCATCTTTCACATTCATTAGTTAATTGGCATTTCTTTAATCTAATTTGTTCTATATTTTGAGGATCTCTAGCTCCATTACTACTAATAGCTTTAGATAAAGAGAATACTTTTTCTTCAACTTGTTTCTTTAAGTTATTATATGAACTAGGTACTATAATAGTATAACCATCATCAGCTTTTTTCTTATATAATTCTTCTAACTTACTAGATAAAGTCATTAATTCAGTATATTGGGATATACAAGAATTCTTATTAGCCATTGAACAATAATATTTATTATCCATATATACAAACCAACTGCCAACTATATCAGCACTATAACTTTGTACATTTTTTCTATATTCTTCATCATCTACATACTTATTAAGCAAATCTACTATTTTATCTAATGAACTAACATCGCCCTTAATAAAATATTCAGTTAAACTTTCTTTTACATCAGTTCTATAATCATATGTTTTTTGATCAATTACATACTTTCCACCAACTATAATTGCTGCTATAAGAGCAAAAAATATTATTTTAGGTATTAATTTTTTCATAAGTCCTCCTCAAATATCCTATTTCTAGGATGATATTCATAATCATTTTTTAATTTTTCATTAACTAAATGTGCATATATCTGTGTAGTAGTAATATCTTCATGGCCTAACAATTCTTGTATAATTCTTAAGTCAGCCCCATGTTTAAGTAAATGTGTAGCAAATGAATGTCTTAGTATATGAGGAGATACATTCTTCTCTATACCAACCCTTTTACATTCTTTTTTTAGTATCTTAAAGAAACCTTGTCTACTAATATTAGTTAAACTATTAGAGATAAATAAATATTCAGAATCTTTATCTTTTAAAATAAGATTTCTATATTCATAGATATAAGTAAGTAAATGTTTTAAAGCTAAATCAGTAACAGGTACTATTCTTTCTTTTTTACCTTTACCATAAACTCTTATAAAACAATTATTTACATCTACATCAGATAACTTTAAATTACATAATTCAGTTATTCTTAAACCAGTAGCATATAGTAACTCTAACATAGCTTTATTACGATAATCATATGGAGTAAGCAAATTTATATCAAGTAACTTATTTACTTCTTCCTCAGTTAAATAATTAGGTAATTTCTTAACTATTTTAGGAGTAGCAATATTCTCACACGGATTACTTTTTATTATATTTTCACCAACTAAGAATGAATAAAACGAACTAATAACAGTAATATAATGAGATATTGTAGTACTAGTTTTTTCTTGTAGAGCATCTATATACTTCTTAATGTCATCATAAGTTAAATTAATTAATTCACCTTTAAAATAGATATCAAAATCTTTTAAATCATTTAAATAACTCTTTAAAGTATTATTAGATAATTTTCTTTCATATTCCAAATAAGCCATATATTTATCTACATACTTACTAGGAACATATAATTCATTCATATGTGACCACCCTACTATTAAATTATATAAAATTTATTAATAAAATTCAATCACTAAAAAAGACAATCTACAGATTATCTTTTTATTTAAACACAATTTAT
>JAZOOK010000181.1:0-12016 GCA_045654965.1 Candidatus Coprovivens sp.
ACTGCTTCAATAATTAATGCTATTATAAGATCATTATCAAATGCTAAATCTTCAATTGAGTTTTGTTGAGCCATTCTGATTTGATCTTGTAATTGATTTCTCTTTTTTCCACAAGCTGTTTCGATTGCTTCTTGAAGTTTTAACATTTCTGTTAGTGAAGTATTTTCTACCTTTTTTTCTGATATGATAGCTTCATCTTCTACTTGGTCTAAAGGTCTTACTATGTCATGAGTTTCTGCTAGATCTTGTCTTATATGAGCTTGTGATACACGTGAAGAGTTTACTCGCTTGATAATATCTTCTAATGCTTTTATTTGATCTTGTGTCTCTAAACTAATATATTCCTCTATTTTAAAATCTTGTAAAGATACTAGTTCATAGTTTCTACCAATATTTTTTATAATAGTTATATATAGATTAAATAGACCTACTATTACTTGTTTTTTATCAAAATCTTTCGGATCATAGTTAGAGTTTTTTCTTGCTGAAGCTAATAGAATAAATTTTTGTGTTTCTGTTTTAGCTTGTTCGTTGTTGTGGATAAATTCTAACATCCATTTATTTATATATTTTTGTTGTACTTCTAATGGTTCTGTATAGAATTCTCTACCCATTTTTTCTGCTTTACTTATTAAGAAGAAAGCATCTGATAGTTTATATTTTCTTATTGTAGTTTGATATTCTGGAGATACGTTAGATTTAAATAATTCCATAATATCTGCCACTTTAACTTCTCTATTACCATCTACTTCTTTGTTAGTTTTAGCTTCTGCTGATAGGAACTCTACTTGGTAATCTGATGTTGGATTACTTGAAGATAGTTCTACTACAAATGTTTTTGTATGACGTAGATAGTCTAGTAATTCATTTTTATCTTTTATATTATTTTCTTTATTTTTATTATAGAAGTACATTCTTTCAAATTTACATCTTTTTGTAGCTTGTGCTAAACGATATAACCATACTTGTGGTACTACTGTTTCTAGTTTACCACTTGATACAAATAAATTATTATGTTCATCAAATATATAGTTTTCTTCTCTTAAAGCTTCTAATAAGTCTTTGTAGAAACTTAAATAGTCTTTAAAATATTTTGAATCTATTGCAGGTACTTGTGTTTTTTCTTCAAACATTCCAGGTACTATTCCTGTATGTAGGAATAATTCTAATGAGAATGGTTGAATATGATTAAAGTTAGATAATAAGTCATCTATTGATATAAGATTAAATAAGTTGTTTTTTGTTTCTTCGAATGTTGATACTCTATCAAATTCAGAAAGGGCTTCTCTATCTAGGTCTGTTTTATTAACTAGAGAACGAATTAGCACTTCTATACATTTTAATTCAGTTACTTGCATAATTTTTGCGCCTACTTTCTATCTTATTATCAATTTATATTATAGCATATATTTTAAGTTTGTGATTATATTTTCATATAAAAAAGATTAACTGTTCGGAGTTAATCTTTTTGTAGGTGTATCTTCTAGTTTAGAGTCTTCGTCGATAGTAGTCATACTACTTAGTAGAGAGTCTAGGTCTATTTTTATTCCCTCTGGTAAACCGAATATGTGAACGAAACCATCTACTCTTTTGCCATATCTTTTTATATCGTCATAGTCTTTAGCAAATGAACCTTGTACTTTAACTAATGTTGAAGGTTTCATTTCAACTTCACTACTATATGATACTTTTGTTGAGTCTTTTTCTTCTGGGATAGATTCTATATTAGTATGAGTTAGGTCTTGTGATAAAGAGAATACTGAGTTATATAGATATCTACCTGATGCTTCGATAGGATTACATTCTAGTACATCATACATATGACCATATGAGAAGACATCTAATACGAATGATTTTGGAAAGTTACGAGGAATACTTGATATAAGTTCTTCTACGTATTCTATTAAGCATTCTGGAATAGTGTGATATGTAGTATCAGTTATTCTTGAGATATTCATTATTCTTCCTTGGTATATAAAGATACGATATTCTTCTTTACCAATTTCATCTTCGTTTACTTCTACTTTTTCAGATAGGATGAACTCTTCATCTTCATGTAACTTGATTGCTTTTCGTAAATCACTATCTTCTTCATATAGTTCAGTTAGATCAATAATACCATTGTAATCTTTCTTAGCAGTTTTTAAGAAGACTTCTGGATTATGACCAAATACTTCGTAGATGTATGTTAATAATTCAGGATCATTTAACATAGAACCAGTGAATGATATCATGTTTCTTTTGGTTACGATATGATTGTACCATTCTTCTACCATATGTATTTGTTCTAACGTATTAGGTATTATTGCACCATTCTTAGTTAGAGCTTCGATAAGAGTTGGTAACTGGAAGATGAATGATACTGGAAATACTTCTTTGCTATGAACATCTACTATGTTTTCTTGTTCATCTTTGAATACTTGTTCTTCTTCATCATAATATATGAAAACTTTTTTACTTATAGCATATTCTATTTCTTTGTTAGTTCGATCATTGTTGCTAAAATGCTTTGCATTAAAACAATATAACATTTAAAATCACCAATGACCATTATAACACTTTTTTTACATATATCTACTTTTTATTTGTTTTGTTAATGATAATGAGTGTTCTGGAATATAGATATTACCATTTCTACCACTACCTATTTCTATATCTGGTTTTATATCTATACCATGATAGTCAGTTCCACCACTTTCTAATAAATCTAATTCTCTACAAAATTGTTGATATACAAGTCTTTCTTCCATAGATAAGTTTGGATGGACAGTTTCTAGGCCTTGTAGACCAATTGATTTTAAATAAATTATATAATCTTTTAGTTCTTTGTATGCTAATTTTAAACTATTAGGATGAGCTATTATAGGTACTCCTCCTGCTTTAGTTATTAATTCTATACCTTGTTCTGCTGTTATACCTCTTTTAATAGTACTTACTTTTTCATATGCATGTATTAGGTATTTTTGAAAGCATTCTTCTACTTCTTTACAATATCCTAACTTGATAAGTAATAATGCTAGTTGAGGTCTTCCTACATTACCAGGAATTTTATATAATGCATCTATTTCTTCGTTAGGAATATGAATTCCAAAGTCTTTTTTTAGAACGTCTATATATAACATGATGTTATATAAACCATCTTCTTTTAATTGTTTTAATACTTTATTTAATTCTTCATTTTCTAAATCTATATTATATCCTAGTAGATGGAATCTTCCTTTGTTAGTTTTTATAGTTAGTTCTACTCCACTATAAATATATAATCTTCCATTATTAAGTCTAATTATTTCCTTAGATCCTTCTATGTTATCGTGATCTGTTAAAGCGATAGTTGTTGTGTTTTGATGGATTGATCTTTCTATTAATTCTATTGGTGTATTACTTCCATCAGAGTGAATACTATGCATGTGTAGGTCTGTTTTGTTTAGTATCATACCAATTCCTCCTTTTTGATACTTGAATTATAGAATATCTTTTATTATAATAAAAATACATTTTTTTCATATCTATGATAACAGGAGGTTATGATGATGAATGTTAATTTTGAATTATATAGAATATTTTATGTAGTTGCTACATGTGGAAATATTACTAAAGCTAGTCAAGAACTTATGATAAGTCAGCCAGCAGTTACTAAACAAATTAAAGCATTAGAGAGTCAACTTGGTGGTGAGTTATTTATTCGTACTAAACGAGGTGTTATATTAACTGAGAATGGTAAAGAAATATATAACTATATTAAACAAGGTATGAATTGTTTTAATAATGCTGAATTACAATTTTCTAATTTAAAAAAGTTAGAAACTGGTGTTATAAAAGTTGGAGTATCTACTACGTTAGCTAGATTATTCTTGATGGATTACTTAGATAAGTTTCATAAAGAATATCCTAATGTTGCTATACAAGTATTTACGGATCCTAGTAGGATTATGAGAAATATGTTGAAAGATGGTACTATTGATTTGTTAGTAGCTAAAGAGGAAATATGTGAAGATGAAGATTTAGAAGTACAAAGAATTGGTATCTTACATCAAGGGTTCGTTGCTTCAAATTACTTTAGTGAGTTAAAGGGTAAAACAATAAAGTTACAAGATTTAGAAAGTTATCCTATATTATTACCTAAGAGCCCTTCTACTACTAGAGAATCATTTGATGATTTTTGTAAACGTAATAAAATAGAGATTACAACAAAATTAGAGATTGCTAGTGCATCATTATTAGAAGATTTTGTTAGAATTGGATTAGGTGTTGGTCTTGTTACTACTGAATTTGCAACCAAAGATATAGAAGAAGGAAAATTATTTGAAGTTAAAACAGAACCAAAATTACCTTCTAAATATTTTTCTTTAATTACTTTAAAAGATTCTCATCATAGTTTTGGAGCTAATAAACTAATTGAAATGATATTAAATGATGTAAATAAAAAAGACCTACAATAGTAGGTTTTTATTTGTATGAATATGTTAATTTTTTAGTTCTTATTTCTTCTTTAGGATGTAATTCTATTATAGTACAGTTTACTCCATAAAGTTTACTTACTAATGGAAATTCTACGAAACTACTTATTGCTCCGTTTACTAAGAATAATGTATCTCCTACTTCATGAATTCCATAAGCTATTTCAGGAAAGAATGTATAATCTGGTGATAGTATTCCTTTGCCATGCATTATACCTTGCATAAAGTTTGGTGTTAATCCATTATGCATATGACCACTAACTACAAGGTTAGTGTTTGGTACAAAAGGCTCTCCTCTCTCTTTACTTAATCTGTATATTGATTTTGGATCATGAGTAAGTAAGATACTAAAGCATTCTTCACTAAAGGACATTTTAGGATTTCTTAAATTATATTCTTGTTCAAAAAATTCTTTCTTTTCTTTATTTTGTAGAAAATAATAAACACTATTATTTATAGCACTAAATTCTATTCCATCTTCTACTATTTTTTTATTAATATCTAAGATTGTAGTATTAGATAATTTATTGTATGTAGATATAGCCGCTTGTTCACAATATGCTGCCCAATTTTCAAATCCGTATCTTTCAAATTGGTCATGGTTACCTATACTTATAAATGTTCTAGTATCACCAGTTAATCTAGCTAACTTATCTAAAACTCTTTCTTGCATAATAGGATTTTCTAATATTTTACCTGAGTGAACTATGTCACCAGGAATAAGTATATAATCATAAAGATTAGGAGATAGTTCAGGGATAGTAAATACTTCTTTTATATTACTTCTATCTTTAAAACCAAGATGAAGATCTGAATATGTAAGTATTTTTTTAGATTTAGTTATTTTATCAGAATATATTATTAATCTTCTAATACGCCCCATATACACCATCTCTTCTTAGGACTATATTTTAATTTGTTTTTTATTAAAGTCAATAAAAAAAGATATTTATTAAATATCTTATTCTAAGAAGAAGAATGTTCCTGTTACTGTTGAGATTAATGTTTCTTCTTCGTTATAAAGGTTTGCTCTATAAACTGCTGTAGATTTTCCTACTTTTAATGGTTCTGCTATACATGTAATCTTAGAACCAGTACCTGGTTTTAAATAGTCTATTTGAGCATTTATAGTAGTTACGTTTCTACCTGTTGTTCTAGCTAGTACTCCCATAGTAGTATCAGCTAATCCAAATAGTAATCCACCATGAGCTACTTTATTTGGATTCAATGATTCATCACCAAGAGTTACACTCATCTTACAATATTCATTTGTAAGTTCATCTACTTTAAAATTATTATGCTTAATAAATCCTGGAGTTTCGTTTATAGTTTTTTGTGCTAATTCTAACATTTGTTTATTTATCATATCGTTTCTCTCCTCTTCGTACTTTTTAAGTTTATAATAAACAATATAAAAAATCTAGTTTTTAATTATTAAGAATTATTATATAATATCTATGTTGAGGTGGTTTGATGAAATTTTTTAAAGAATATAAGCATGAAATTGTTTTCTTTTTGATACTTGCTTTAGCACTTGTAGTAGCTGGTATTTTAATTGTTATTTCTAAAAATAATATTGATGGTTTAGAAGATGATACTATTCCTGTTGTAGATATAGATTTAAGTGATGTTGATAATGTAGCTGCTGTTGAATCAAGACTTGATTACAAAATGAAGATTAGTCAAGGGTACTTACTGACTTATACTACTAATAAAAGTGGAATTTGGTATATGAGTAGCGGTATTGTATCAAATATAAAAATTGATGGTGTTGATGCTTTTATAACAATTACTGATGGTGATAAAAGTCATTCTTTAGTTACAGAAATTGATAGTAAAAAAGTCAATGTAAAAAAAGCTGACACAGTTCATTTTGTTGGTACAGTTGATTTAGAAACTGGTAATATTGAATTGGCTAAATTAAGTAAAGATGTTATTAATTATAGCAATGTTACTAAGATGGAATTAGATAATTTGGTTGATAATATAAAATTAGTAAAGAATAACATATTTGTTATTAATGGTTATATGATTACTGATAAGGATAGATATAAGCTGTTCGAAAGTAAAACTGCATATGAAAAAGATTCTAGTGTTGGTACTTATTTTAGTATCTCTTGGAAAGATAAATTTGATATGACAGGTAATGCTAATGTTACTTTAGAATGTAAGATTAGTGGGACATATAAATTAAAAGATTGTGTTTTAGTAAAATAAAAGAAGTCATTTGAATGACTTCTTTTTTAATTATATTTTCTCATTTCTGACTTTACTTTTTCTATTTCTTCATCTATCGCTGAAATTCTACGAGAATCACCCTCTAACATAAGTTTATCAAAAATCGCATATTTAGCATCATCAGTACTAAATATTTGTGTCAAGTTATATTGCTTATTAGAATTTTCTCTTAAAATTGCTATACGGTTTTGTAAATAAATTAATTTTTCTTTATAAAATCTTGTCATTTGATTTTTTATACTTTTCATAAGGACTGATTTAATTTCATAAAAATCAGTAGATGAAAATTGTATTCCACAAAAATGTTCAAATGATTTTTCTGGATCTACATCAGTGGCATTTAATTGTTCTAGCCATTTATAAACTTTCAAAGTTCCAACTATATTTAAATCTATAGATTCTTCTTGTAAAATTGTTGTATGTTTTTTTGAATGAGATAAGTTATGAAAAAAATCATTAAAAGCTATTTTTTTATTATCACTAGTTACATCTAATGCTACTGCATATCTTAAAACAATTTTGCCACTTAAAATATTAGCTTTTAATTCTAATGGTGACATTGTTTCTTCTATTACTTTTTGCCTAATATCACTGTGTGTTTGCGTGATAATGTTTGAAACTCCTTTTGTGGCATCTTTAATTTCTGCTAGTCCAACTAAAACTGGAGCATCATTTTGAGGCATGTTTGTTTTATATGGTAATGATATTGATTTATTAATTATCGTTAGTTCATTAGCATTTTGCATTGAATAAAATGTGAATCTTCCATACTTGTTTGTTGGTTCAACATACGCCATTAAGAGTTCATCATCTATATCCATTTCGCATATACAATTGAATTCATCACTATATTGTAGATCTGTTAAAAATATTCTTCTTGTACTGATATCATAATTAAAATGATTTAAATAAGTTATTTTATCTAAAATTTTAAATATATTCATTCCTTTATATATTGATATTTCATCAAAATAACTTGGAGATAAAGTATCTAATTTACTATTTAGTTCATTTATAGAACTACTAATTAAAATATTAGATAGTCCATGTACTCCTAATTTTCTATTTACTTTTGAGTTACCCTCACCTATGTCATGTTCTAATAGACTTCTCGTACGTTGACATCTTTCTGATGAAAAAATCATTTTTGTTGCTTCTATATATTTATATTGTAAGAAATCTTGAATAGTTTCTAATAATTTCATTTGTTCAATAGTCTCATCTATGTTTATTTCAGATAATATTTTAATAGGTAAAATATTAATGTTTTTTGAACAATATTTTTTGAAACTTTGTGAAAATCTAAATTCATTTTTTTCTATCGTTTCTTTTATATCTTCTAGTGTTATTCTGTTTATCCTTTTACCATCTTTAATCATAGAATATGTCAATAATTTCAATTGAAACTGTAGACTTCTATTTTTATAAATAGATGATAAGGCAGATTGTGCTTCATTTAATGAGTTTATCATTTTTGTATAATATTCATTTTCAAGTTCTTCTCTAGTTTTATCGCTGTTTTCTGGTAATGATTTTGTTTGTCTATAATAGTCTCTTTTTGAAGAAGGTAAATTTTGTATTTCTTCTATAGCGTTAGATAATTGTGAACAATATTCATTTATATTACCGTAAAAAGATAAGCTTCTTATGAATGAAGGTAGTGATGGTAAATTTATTTTTTCTAAATTACGAATATCTTTTATATTTGGAATACTAACAGATTCTGGATTAGCATATAATCGAACATTATTAGTGTAACTATTAGTTGTTTGTCCTGGTGGCATATCTTCGTTATATACTTTGCTTAGAATTGTATTATAATTTATTAAGCCGAAAATATGCGAATCATAAATATCAACCAAAAATTCTGATGTATCATTTGAATGGAATACTACAGGTGAAGTGCTCATATATGTTAGATAGTTATTCATTGCATTCTTTAATTTATCAGGTAATTCTTTACACATTTCTTTTAAGACAATAAGTTCAATACTTAATTCAGGTGCTCTATTGCGTCTTTTTCTATCTTTATATACTCTAATAGTACTACCGTCAAAAGTAATTTCTATTGGTATAGATGCACTTAGATATGTTATGTCCATTATTTGATTTATTTTATTTGAAATATCCTCTGGATTACTGTAAATTTTTGATAAAAGTTGTCTATAGTATTCCTGTAAATGTGGTTTTCTTTCGCTATAACTCATTTATTTGGTCACTCCTCATCTATTATTAATTATAGCATAAAAAAATAAAGAACTAAGTTCTTTATTTTAGTCTTATATTACCTTTAATTGTTGGTATTGCTTTGTTGATACTTTCTAGGGTATCTAATAAGTCTTCTGGTACTTCTTCTTCAGAATAGATAATTAATACTTTTTTATCTCCCTTTGAATCAGCTACTTCGTAGTCAAAACTATCATCTGATTTTATACTTTCATATTCTGTTTTTGTAACTGAGATAGCTTTAAATATTTCTACTTTTTTGTTTTCATTTTCAATAGATACTGTATAACCATTATCTATTTTTTCTACTGATACATCTTTTATAATATTTGTTGGTATTGTCATTGAGAATGTACCATTATTAAATGTGTTTACAAAAGATAATATATCATCGATATCATTGGCACTAAATAAATAATTATATGTAGAATCACCATTATCTTTAATTGTTCCTGTAATAGTGATATCTTGATCTGTTTTTAAATCCTTATCATATTCTAGTTCTATTTTTCTTACTAGATCACCATCTATTATGATAGGTTCGTCTAATGTTAAAACACTAATCATTTTTATTGTGTTATTTTCTGTTACTTCTTGATGAGTAATTCTACCTTTTAAAGTAACTTCCTCATTTAAATTAAGTTTTTCTTTTCCACAGTTAGTAAGTATTAGTGTCAATAATATTAATGTTATAATTCTTTTTATTTTTTTCATTTTATGATTCTCCTAAGTAAATTATATCATTGAAAAACATTCACAATTTTAAAATCTGTGAATGTTTACAAATTATTTTTATCTATTTACATTTATGCCTGATTCAGTAATTATTTTTTCATATTCTTTTATATGAGAATTAACCTTTTCTACGTATTTTTCGCACATTTGATTATAAATAAATGAATTGTCAACCAATGTAAATACCTTATAGTCATCTTTTGTGAATGTACATACATATTCATCATCTTTTAGAGTTAGTGATGGCGCTTCTTTACCTATATTTACATAGTAGAAATCTGTATCTACAAAATATGTTAAATTATCATAATTAAATGTGTAAATGTTATTGTTTGAATCTTTAGTACAAGTTTGTTTATTACAAATATAATCATTATCTTCTAAATATTTTTTAGCTTTATTAGATGGATTTATTAAACTATATATGAATACTATTAATATAAGTATTGCGATTGCAATAAGTCCAAATAATATAAGTTTCTTTTTATTAGTTTTTTTATTTTGTACTGGTACTAATTTTTTTTCTTCATATGGAACTAATTGATTCTTCTTTTTCATAATATCACCTACTACACTATTGCCCCATTGTTTTCTTTTTTTATTTTTTTAATTCTTGCATTCTCCTCATTCGGATGTGCTTTTATATACTTTATGTAATATATAATATTTAGTATGTTCATTAATAAAATAATTATATATTCTATTATGAATATTAATTGTTTTGGTTCATAAAGAGATATTATTAAATATAATATAAATATACATAATGGAATACTTAATATATTTAATGTAAGACCTAATTTATGAAATAAGTTTTTTATCTGGGCAAATCCAGTTATTAATAAAACAAAATATGGTAAAGCCCAACCTATTATTAATGTCATTACAAACATGTATATTGTTTTTTCACTTAATTTAAATATCAATAATAAGATAAACATTATTATTGGTAGTATTATGTTTAATACTTTTAGTTTATTTAGTATTTTCATAAATCCCCCTATGCCAGTTTAGGTAAGTCATTTTGATCTAAAATACCATTTATTAGTGAGATACTACTTATTCTTAGTAGTTCTTTAAATGATACTTCTAGATAGAATGAATTATCTGTTTTTTCGTAATCTTCAAATATAATTACATTGCTTAATACTGATGTTGTATTACTTGTTTTTAAATAGTAGTTACATCCTATTATAGAATTACATATATGTTTTATGGTTGATCTATTATAATTATATAAATCTAGATTACGATATTTTTCTACTTGTTCTTTCTTTAGTTCTTCATATTTTCTAGATAATGATGAAATGTTAGAGTTAAGTCTTGCTATTACAATACTTTCACGATTTATGCTACTAACACATCTTTCTAGTTCTTTTTGGTATTTATCTTGACCAAGTTCTTCTTTGTTTAAATTTGCCCTTTCTTCTTTACAAGCATCTAATTTGCTTTTAGCTGTAGATAGTTCCATTTCGTAACTTCTTAATTTAGCTTTTATTTCTTGTTCACCTATACTACAAATGCTATTCATATATTTAGGTTTTATATTACGTAAATCTATTAAACTATAGTCTATTTCATCTATCTTAGAATGATACGTTAGTAAAAATTGATTAGCTATTAATACTAATAAAATATTTATATCATTGATACTATGATCTTTTTTGACTTTACTATACTGATTACGTTTTTCTAATCTTAATATAGTTATTAAATCTATTAGTGAATCTAATGATGTATTTAAATGTTCTAATAGTGTTAAGTCGTTACTAGATTGCCATACTATATTTTCGATAATATGAACTTGTTTACTTAATGGTTGTTCATAGAAGTTATCTTCTAAATATTCTTTTATTTTTAATAGTTCTTTAGGTTCTATTTCAAGTAAGTTCATTTCTTCTTCTTGTAGTTCGAATCCTTCTTTACGACATTCATTTATTAATAGATTATGGAATAATTGATATGATTCTTCGTTTTCTAAACCATGTTTGTATTGTTTTAAATGTTTTAAATAGTTAATTGCAGCATTTTTTACGATTAAGATATTATTTTCACGGACTTGTCTTGTTTTATCTGTTCTTTCTACTTTTATATTGTAGTAAACAAATTCACTTAAGAATGTATCTAAGTCTTCTTTATTTGTTATACGTGATATATGTCTATTAGGTATTGTGTAACAAATATTAATTTCTTTTGTATCGTCGTTTTTAGTATTATCTAAAACAATAGTCATTAATGCTAGGAACCATTTAGAATCTATGTATTCTTTATCATCGAAATATATTTTTTCTTGTTCTATATCGTAATGATAATTTAGATATTTTACTTTTTCTTTTATTTTTATTAGTAAATCTAGTTCA
>JAZOOK010000182.1:0-4538 GCA_045654965.1 Candidatus Coprovivens sp.
CGGTATAATATCTCAAAGATTAGTTAAAGAACTATGTCCTAAATGTAAAGAAAAAAGAGTTACTACAGAATATGAAAAAAATATTTTAAAACAACTACTTAATGTAGAAGTAAACGAATTATACTATCCTAAAGGATGTAACGAATGTCATAAAGGATACATAAATCAAATACCTATAGTAGAAGTAATTGAAGTAACAGACGAAATAAAAAGTGCTATAACAAATAAAAAAGATCGTAAAACAATAAGAAATTTATTATATAAAAATAACAATACAATCATAGTAAATGGTTTCAATAAAGTAATTGAAGGAACAACATCATTTAATGAAATCATTAGAATAATAGATGTAAAAAATGATTTAACTGAAGAACAAAAAGAATTAAAAGAATATATTTTAGGTAATGGAATACCAACAACAGATATTATTCCAGAAACTACACCCGTAGAAGAACCAACAATACAACAAATTACAGAAGAAATTAATAATGAAGTTCAAGAAATTAAAGAACAACCTGTTGTAGAAGAAATTAATAATGAAGTTCAAAACTTTGAAGAACAAGTCATCGTAGAAGAAATTCCGGAAGAAGAACAACCTCAAGAAACTGAAGTAGAACAAACAGTTGTAGAAACACCTGTAGAACCAAATACAGCGCCTGTTCAAGAAATAAAACTACCTACAGAGGGACAAAGACTTATCGATGAAATAAGCGAAATGTTCGGAGAAGAAATTGGTACATTTAATAGTATCGAAAAAGATGAAATACAAGAAGAACAAACTCAAGAAATAATTGAAGAACAACCAATTGAAGTAATCGAAGAACCTTCTATAGAAGAAATAGAACAACAACTTCTAGATGAACCTTCTATAGAAGAAGTTCCTCTAGAAGAAGAACAACCTCAAGAAATAATTGAAGAACAACCAATTGAAGTAATTGAAGAACCTTCGATAGAAGAAATAGAACAACAACTAATAGATGAACCTATTATAGAAGAAGAACAAGAGATAATTAAAGAACAAACTCAAGAAATAATTGAAGAACAACCTGTTGAAGTAAATAAAGAACCTTCTATAGAAGAAATAGAACAACAACTTATGGAACAACCTATTAACGAAGAAGTTTCAAAAGAAGAACCAACAGAAAACAAAATACAAGAAGTACAACAAGAAATAAATGTCCCTACTCCAATTGAAGCAAACGTAGTAGAACAAAAACCAACACCAATCGAAGATGAAGACGACGACGACGAAGACGATTTCGGTTACGGCGAAGGATATGAAAATTCATTTTAAAAAGAAGAGAAATCTTCTTTTTTTATTACAAAAAAAACGCAAAATTGCGTTTTTAACTATTTTTAACTTTTTTTCTAAAAACAAATATAATTATACCTAAAATAATAAAACTAACTATAACTATAAACTTTATATCCAAAGTATTTTCTTCCTTCTTCTCACTTATTTCCTTAGAAATATAAAATTCAATATTATTGTCATCATCAGACATCTTTATATCCCACATATAAGTATCATCTTTAACAATATCTGCATTATGTTTTACAACATCATATATAGAAGAAACTTTAACTCTTATATCATCTTCTTTAAAACACTTAAAATTGCCACCCAAAGATACATATAAATATTTATCAGTATTTTTTACATATGTCTTTTCAAAACATCTACCTAATAAATAAGAATTCGCATAATTATCATAGTCATATTTATAATTCATATCAACATAACTAATATTATTTTCTACTTTAATCTTTCTTGTATAGTAATCTTTATACTCTTTTAATGCCGGTAACCTACCATCTACTATTTCTTTTTCTAAATAAAATCCATCACCATCTATACTAGAAGCAATATCATAAATATCACCATCAATAGTAGCACTTATATTTTCATTAATTAAAGTACGTCCAAAATTAATTTCATAATCCAAAGTACATCCAGTTAAAAAAACTATACAAACAATCAATAATATAATCTTTTTCATATTCATCTCCTATTTATAAAGCAACTTCAAAATGCATAGGATCAAATGATCCTTCAGACCAATTACCTCCCCAAGTAAATCCACTCGGTTTGAATACATGAATCCATAACATATAATTAACGTTTTGTGGATTGTTTTCTCCACCTATTTCATTAACAAACTGTTCATAATTACGTTTGGTTTTAGCTCCTTGACCAGAATATGGTTTATATTGATTACCATTAACTGTAATAAATAAATCATAATTAATATCTATTGCAATACCATAAGCATGAGGACTACATGTTTTTCTACTACTAGTAGTTCTTTCGTTTAATGTACCATCAATACGTAAGAAATCACTTGATATCTTAACCCCATTAATTCCTGTAGTTCTTAATTGACATAATCTATTAAAGGCAGATTCAAAATTACCCTTAGTCTTACTATTAACTGTCTTTGAAATATAACTACCATCAGAACATTGAACCTTAACTTGAACCATTTTTTCATCACCAGTTCTTTGTACTGAACTCATGTTTCTTCCTGTTTCATTTTCCATAGTAAAATAAAAACCAGAAAACTGACTAATAGTAGGACAAGCACAATTATCACTTGCAGACATACAATCTCCTTTTTCCAATGCTTTTTGAACTCCATTAACAAAAGGTGTCATACTTGACGATCTACCAATATTACTTGTACTACTTCCTCCACTACTGGTAGATCCACCATTATTATTGTTATTATTGTTATTATTGTTATTATTATTATTTGATACAGGAGGCTTAGGTGGCTTAGGTCTAGCTTCAGCTAATTCTTTTTTTCTCTCTTCTTTTTCTTTTAACTGTTCAGCTTTTCTTACTTCAACCAACTGATTAATATTTTCAACAGTTGCTTCATTCACACATAAAACCTTTTCGTGATCAAAATCTTGTTGTGTTGCATAACCAATAATTCCCAAAACTATAGTCGGTACAAAAAATATAGCTAACGCAGCAATAAATCTACGACTAATCTTTGGAAATAATTCTTTTAAACTATCCGGATTAACAACACACTTACTAACATCTATTGTCGTTAAAATAATTAAAACTATTGGAATAATTGTAGTAACAATATTATAAACAATATTAATTATTAACATTATTCTAAGTGCATCAGGATCATTACACATATTCATAAACTTCACTCCATATTACGTCTTAATTATAACATATAAAAAGCTATTGAAAAACAATAGCTATAAAAGTATTAATCGGTTCCATAAATACAAACACTACAAATAAGCCTAATATCAAGAATGGACCAAAAGGTATCTCTTTTTTCTTATCTAAAATAGAATAATATATTGCATAAGGAAATGCTAAGAAAGAACCTAAACATAATGATACAATACTTAATCTAATAGCAACTAAAAAACCAAAGAAAGTAGATAACTTAATATCTCCCCCACCCAATGAATCTCTTTTAAATATCTTATTTGCAACATATCTTATTGAATACATAAATATAAATATTAAAATACCACTACATAAAGATAAAATAAATACTTCAAATCCATATGTAATCCATTTAGCAATCAATATAATAATACTTAAAATCCATATAGGTTTATCTAAAATAATATAATATTTAAAATCACTAACAAAAATCATAATAGTTAATATAATTAAAACTATAAAAGCTAACATCTCATACTCAAAACCATATATTAAATATGAAACAACAAATAACAATCCCGATACTATTTCTAAGAATGGATACCAGAAAGAAGATTTTCTATTACAACGTGGACATCTTCCTCCTTTCATTAAAAAAGGTATCACAGGAAGTAATTCATAAACCTTGAATTTATAATTACAATGATCACACTTGTTAAAATATTCTTTACTAGGTAGCGGTCCTTTTAAACCAATAATAATTGATATAGTTCCTACTACTAATCCAACTACGAAAAGTAACGATAATATTAAAATATCTATCATAATATCACCACTTAACGTTCCCCTATTCTAACTTAAATTATATCATAATATTATTTATTTGTAATTACAAACATATAATATATTGGTGATGTTATGAATAACAATCTTTCTCTTTTAAAAATAATAAATGGCTTATCTAAAACAATAAATACAGTAAACAAAATGATACCTTTATATAATCAAATAAAACCTATAATAACTAACGGTAGTAAATTAATATCCAACATAAATCTCCCAACTACATCTAAACAAAATACCCAAATAAAACAAGAAGAAACTCCCAAACAAATAAAAACTAATTTACCTACTTTCTTTCAATAAAAAAACTATTTCAATTTTGAAATAGTTCTTTTTATCTTTTTATATTTTAATATTGCATTTATCTTAGCTCTAAATGATTTCCAAGGAATTCTCTTAATAATATTCTCTTCATATTCTAATAAATATTTATTATACTCTGCATTATTAAGGAATCCATACTTTATTACATCTTCACTATTAGTTTGTTCTGATTTAACAAATTTACACGTAACATACCATTTACCTTTATCAAATGTATATGTTTCATCTT
>JAZOOK010000183.1:0-12869 GCA_045654965.1 Candidatus Coprovivens sp.
ATAATAAGTGAAAAATAAATAGAGGAGAGTATTTATTATGAAAAAAATAAAAAACATGCTATTAATGTCTCTTCTAACTATTTGTGCTGTTGCAATAGTTGGAATTGATAAAGTAAGTGCTGCACCATTTCAAATTGGCGGTACTGCAACTATAATCTGTGAACCAGATACAATTTCAGCGGGTGAAGGAACTGATTGTTATCTAGTTGGAAAACCAAATCCAGCAAGTGGTAATTATTCAGTACATGGATATGTAACATATGCTTATGCAACAGATTACTTAGAATTAAACGGAGCTAAAGCAAACGCTAACATTCCTGATACTAGCGTACATTTTATGGAATCAACAGCAGCAACAAATACATTAACTGCAACAGGTAATATGCCTGCTGGTATGACAGGAGTTACTTGTAATTATGACTCTACTAATATCGAAGGTGGATTAGACTTTGGATGTGCAATATTCTATACACACAAAGATAAAGCTGCTGCATATACACCAGCATCAATTATTGCAAATAACGATCCAAACACTGTTCCAAATGGAGATACAACATATGGTGTAATCGGTTCATATCAAGTAAGTCTAGCAGCAGAAGCTGAAGGAGAAGCTTGTGGAGAATTATGTGTTAAAGCTTGGGTTGTACCTGGTGCTGATGATTATGCACATGTTCATTATTGTCAAACTGATGGTAAAAAACAAGATGGTTCAGCTTGTTCAGATGTAACAGCAAGCCAAACTGTATCTGGAGAAAACGGATATATTTGTCAAGAAGTTCACTATAGAGGTGGAGTTAACCCTGATACAGGAACATTTGCTTCTTACGCATTATTAGTAGCAGGAGCATTAATTGCTATAGCTGCTATCACATTAGCTAAAAAAAATACAAAACTTTATAGAGTTTAATAAAAGACCTTCGGGTCTTTTTTTATTGAAAAATTGACAAATTAAACTATATAAGTATAATAAACTCCTAAGAAAAAGGGGTTTTTATTATGGCAAATGAAATGGAAAGAGTAGAAAAATTCGAAAAAGCAGTTAGTAAAGAAGAGGGATTTATTCAAGCAGCAACTAGTTATCTTTATGATCACATCGAAGATCCTAGTACACAAGAGATTATAGAATGTACTAGAGCAATGATATACAGTAATATTGAATACCTTGATAGAAGAGAATCAACAATAGATAAATTAAGACAAACAATGGCTACAGTAGCCCCTATAACAGCTTCAATAGTAGAACCATCACTTCCATCAAAAAAAGAAAAAAAACCTCGCAAAGAATATAAAAATATTCAAGAATTACTTGATTTAGTAACATATAGTTATTTAGATTCAGAAACAATGCGTATTTTAGAAACTTTATCCCACGAAGATATAGTTAGAATTAAATTACATTTTTATAAACTAATAATAGAAACACAAAAACATATAAGAGAACTAATGATATACAATCCTCATGAAGATATAAGAGAATTACAATCTGATTTAGAAACATATACATTAATTGTTGATACTATATCTGAATTAGAGAAAAAAGAAGAAATATTAGAACCAGAGGAAGAAAAAGAATATTCTAATATTATCTTTGCACCAAATGGTCATAGAAGTACATATTTTTATGATGATGCTTATGAATTCCCGGATAAAGCAAAAGAAATAAAATTAATAGTAGACAAATTAGTAGACGGTTATTTTCTAAAAACAAAAGACACAAAAGGTATAGAAGGTTATTCAGAAAATTTATATGAATATAAGCATCCAAACGGAATAAGAGTTTTATATGTAGTAGAAGGAAATATTATAATTGTTTGTTCACTATTTATGAAAGATAAACAAAAAAGTTCAAGAATAGCTAATGAATATGATGAAGCAATAACACGTTACTATAAAACGAGAAACTATATAATAGAAAATTTTAATAATCCAGAATTTCATATAGAACAAGCAGAATTACTAGGAGAAATATTCCAAATACTAGAAGGAACTACATTATCTAAGAAAGTAGGTGATGAGTAATGCCATTAATTGGAAGAATACGCGATGAAGCTGAAAGCACTCTAATAGAAGCTAAAATGATTAAATCAGAATCAGGACCAGTAGAATCAAAAAGACTAGTAGATAAATTAACAAAAAAGGCATCAAAAGCTGATAAATCTGAATTAGCAAGAATGTCTAATTACGATATATTCTTTACATTCGTATATTTATTTAATAGCGAAAACTTTTCATATGATGAAACAGTTAGATATTGTGAAGAAATAAAAAAATCAGTTAATAACTGGACATTTAATAAAGATAGTAAAAAATTCGATATAATGGATACAAAAACTAATGAAGATGGTTCATTTAATGATTGGACAGCCGTTAATGTAATGACAGAATTAGGTCTAACGCCAATCTTTACAAGTTATAATATGAAACTTGTATATATAGTCATGTATCACTTCTTAAAATTCAAACATGATATTCTAAATCCTAATGATATGTTTAAAAAATTATCATTACCACAAAGAATGCAATGGATGAAAAAACTATATCAACAAAGCAACTTTAGTACATTTGTAGAATTTGCTCAAAGAATAGTAACAAGTGAACAAAAAGATCATGAATTTAGACAAGATGTTTCTAGTAAAAGAATAAAAGTAACAGAAGAAGTCTTAAAAATGGTAGAAGACGAATCAATAGATTCTCTAATTGACATACCGAATGAATGGCATCAATATCTAGATCCTAGAGTGTTAGAACCGGTATATGACCTTATCCAAGAAAATCTAGTGAAAAAGAAATTTTCTTTAGATAAAGAAGAACAAGAATTATTATCTAAAAGAGATAAGTCTCCCATAACATCATATCTATACGAAAATAATCTAGATCCTTACTCACTACCAGAAGAAAAACTAACTACTCTAGAAACAACACCTAATATAGTAGATAAAATAGAATTCTTTAAATATATAGGGATACCTGTTAATAACTTATTAACTATCCACTATCAATTATTACTAAGTATAGAAGAAGAACAAATACAATATTTAAGATTCTTAATAACTTCAAATGTTCTATCAAGATCAACTTTAAGAGATAATCTATCTATAATACGAACAAATTATCAAAAAATAATAGATAATTATGAAATACTAAGAAATATAATAGATTTCAATAATGTATTCTATAAAGATACAATATTATTAAAAGATATCAAAGAAATAAAATTAATATTATCGGTATTAAAAGAATACAATCTATCTATAAACAACTACATGTTCTTATTATGTAATTATGAATACTTAAGTTTATATGATTTAATACTAGAACAAGATATACCTACTGAATTGTTTATAAGTATTTGTAAAACAGAAAATCCATTAAATACAATAAAAAGAATTATAATTTATAAAAATATAGGTGAACAATTTGCAACACCTACAAACTTCTTAAAAAAAGAAGTAGCAAGTGAATCTAAGTTCATGTGTGATGATTCATCATTAGATGATTACATACCTAATGTAGTAGATGATAATGGATTAAATCTATTAGATGGAAAAACTATATCAACTATAGTTAATAATGAACTAGTTAAACAATTAGATGAAACTTATAGAGTAGAGAATACTTATATAATAGGTGGTACAGTTATTTCTAGACCAAAATTCTTACGTAATTTTGAATCAGTAAATGGAAACCCCAATTACTTAGTATTATCATTAGTATCTAATTCCATTCTAAATGAAAAAGAATACTATGATTTAACTAGAGAAATAAAACAATCACATACAAAAAAATAGCTATAAAGCTATTTTTTTAATGTCTTTTTATAATAATCGTATAATTCCTTAAATCTATTAAAGTGAACTATTTCCCTCTGTCTTAAGAAAAGTAGTGGACCTCTTAAAGATTCATCATCAGTTAAATCTATTAAATTTTCATAAGTAGCACGTGCTTTTTCTTCCGCAGCCATATCTTCACTTAAATCAGCTAAAATATCACCAGTAGAATTAAATGTTAAAGCACTAAAAGGATTTCCTGAAGCATCAACTGGATATACACCTTTTCCATGATCAGTAAAATATCCACCTAATCCGGCTTTTTCAAGTTCATCTAAAGAAGCATCCTTAATTAATTGCCTAAACATTGTCCCAATCATTTCACAATGTCCAAGTTCTTCACAAGCAATATCATTTAGTAAAGCTTGACCTTTCTCATCAGGCATAGCAAATTTTTGACTAAAATATCTTAAAGCAGCACCTAATTCTCCAGCAGGACCACCTAACTGAGTAATTAAATACTTAGCCATTCTTAAGTCTTTCTTCCTAACATTAACAGGATAATTTAACTTCTTAAAATACTTATACATTAAGTCCACCTCCAATAAAAGGCCATGGACCTTCATCCCACATATAACTATTATATTGAGAATCATCTAATTCCATTGGACCATACTTCTTCTCATATATATCAACATATTCCTTTAATTCATTAGTATATTTCTTAAAAATCTTATAAACCTCCATATCTTCTGGATGTAAATCTAAATATAAAGATAAATCATTAAGAGCAAAATCATACATATAGATTTTTAACAATAATTTACCCAATTCATTATTACTATCTAATTGAACGGGTCTATAATTTTTGTATGAATCATATTCATTTTTGAACATATTTCCATACATAAATCCATCTTCACAATCAAATAAACTTACATTATTATCATTAGTCATATTAAAAATAATATCATCAAAAAACATCTTTCTTCCTCCTAAAATATAATATGTAAATTAAAATGTTTTATCTAGGCAAATAACCTAATCTTATTTTGCATAATATATTAATATATGATAAAATAATTATGTAGAAAGGTTATGATGCTATGAGTAAAGTTAAAGAAAATGAACGCTTTATACCAATGAAGAATTACGTTCTTGCAATTGGTCTAGTAGTAGCAGCAGTACTATTAACTTTATATGGTTTTGCATGGTACAATGTCCTAAAAGAAGGTAAAGTATCACAATCATATCTAGTTAAAGAAAAAGTTATTTCTAGTGAAATACAAAGCTTAGAAGAAGTAGACGCAATATTTGCTGAAGTGCCAGATGAATACTTTGTATATGTAAGTTATACTGGTTCAGAAGCAATTTACAATATGGAAAAAGATCTAAAAAAAGTAATAAATAAATATGAATTAAATGATCAAATGTATTATTTAAATGTTACAAGTATTAAAGATAAAAATAATTATTTAAAAGATATTAAGAAATCTTTAAATTTAGATCAAGATATTAAACAAGTACCAACAATCATTTATGTAAAAGAAGGAAAAGTAGTTGACATTATCGAAAGAAGCGACAATAATATGATGAATGTTGGTGATTTCCAAAAGTTACTAGATATCTATTACGTAACAACAAAATAAGACCAATATGGTCTTTTTCTTTAGGAGGATTATTAATGATAAATATAGTATTATTTGAACCAGAAATTCCAGGAAATACTGGTAACATTATGAGAACATGTGTAGCAACTAATTCTAAACTACATTTAATAGAACCATTAGGTTTCTCTTTAGATGAAAAATACATAAGAAGAAGTGGAGTAAATTACATAGATAATTGTGAATATACAGTATATAAAAACTGGGAAGATTTTTATAGTAAAAATAAAGACAATGCTAAATTTTATTTCTTAACACGTTACGGACACAAACCGCATACTTCATTTGATTATAGTAATAGTGAAGAAAATATATTCTTTGTATTCGGTAAAGAATCTACTGGTATTCCAAGAGATATTCTAAAACCACATCTAGATACATGTATGAGAATGCCTATGACAGACAAAGTACGTTCATTAAACTTATCTAATACAGTAGCAATAATGACATACGAAGCATTACGTCAACAAAACTATAACGAATTATTAAGAAATGAACCGCATAAAAGTGAAACTTTTATAGAAGATTTTGAAGATTAGTATTAACTAATCTTTTTTTTATGATAAAATTTATATAGTGGGTGATAATATGAATTGTCAATATTGTGGACACGGTCTTCCAACTAGTGGTGGAAAATGCCCTGGTTGTGGAAAAATGATTCCTATATCTCAACAAAAACAAATGAGAGAAATGCTTGATCCTAGATGGAATCAATTCCGTAGTCAAGATACAGCTTTCTATAAAAGTGAATCTAATAACGATAGTAGAGCAGGTAAAAAAAATACAGGTCTACTAGTTATAATACTAATAGTAGTAATTATACTATTAATAATAGTTTTAAAAGGAGCAGGTAACTAATGGCATTATTATTTTTATGTTTAAAAATATTCTTTGCTAGAATTATTGACGTAACTCTAGCAACATTAAGAACAGTTTATTCTGTAAAAGGAAAAACTCTACTAGCAGGACTAATCGGTTTTATTGAAGCAACAATTTGGTTTATCGTAGTTAAAGAAGCACTTAATACAGATATTGAAAGTCCATTTATTGTAATGTCTTATGCAGGTGGATTTGCTACTGGTTCAATTCTAGGTACATTCGTATCTAAAAAGTTTGTTAACTCTTTAATTAAAGTAGAAGTAATAACTACTAAAGCAACACCATCTAATGTAGAAAAAATAAGATTAGAAGGATTTGGAGTATCAGTACTAGATATATTGGATAATAACGATGATGTAGATAAAAAGATGTTAATAATTACGTTAAATAGTAAACATCTTGAAGAACTAAAACGTATCCTAAGACATATAGATCGTAATGCTTTCGTAGTAGTAAACGAATCTAAAATAGTTCAAAATGGATTTATAAAGAAATAGGTGTTAACATGATAAATTTATTTACAATAGATAAAATAGATTTAGTATCAGCCACAAAGTTTTGGACTTGGTTTGAAGAAAAAGAAAAATGGATTATTTCGGAGGCACAAAAACCCAAAAACGATGAATTTGATTTTAATGATAAACATATATGGGAAATAGATAAATATCTAACTCCTGTATTACCATATGTTAAAAGAGAACTTGAATTCATGATGGGCTATAACGAAGAAATAAAAAAATGGGAATTATACTTATTTGATTTTGGTGATGAAAAGATAAATAGAGATTATGAAATTCTAAAAAGTATGATGCCTAAAAAACTTCAAAAAAGATGGGAAATCATAATAGAAAATTAAAAAGACTTCAATTAAGAAGTCTTTTCTTTTGTATTTAAATAATTTTCATATTCAGTCATAATTTGATCCATATGTTCAATCAACTTAATAACTTGTTTATTAGTACTAATTTCTCCACCAGTATTAGCAACTGATATAGCAATATAAGGATGTTCATCAAAGATAATACCAGTAACAACAACACTCTTACTAGCAAATCCAGCTTTAGAAGCACTAGGTATTTCTGGAACAACTTCATCATAATAATTATACATAACATTGCTTAATATATTTAAAAATTCTATACCTTCTTCATTAGTAATAGAGAAGTTATAAATATCTTGCCATAATAGAGCAGCACTTCTTGGAGAAGTAAATCCCCAAGGATTACTAGATGATAAATATAATTGTTTAGTACCTAAACTCTTCAACATCTTATTATAACCTTTAACTCCAAACTCATCATGTAACATAATGTGAGCTACGTTATCTGATTCGTGTAATGAATGATAAATCAACTTTTCGACAGTTAACTGAGTACCAAATTCATTATTTTTAACTGAACCAGTACCTTTATTTTCATGCTTTTCTTTATATGTAATTAAATGATTTCTATCTATATTTCCTGCAGCAATCTCTTTATATAAATAAAAAGCATATGGAGCTTTAATAGAACTAGCAGTTTCATATACAGAATCAACATTATACCCCACACTCATACCATCATCTAAACTAACCATATAAAATGAATTCTTCTTACCATAACTTTTAATCGTATCATATATTTTATTAGTTAATTCTTCACTTATCTTAAAGTCAGAATCAGTAACAGTTATAGTATTACTTTTATATTTTTTAGAAACTATATTGACTCTATTAATATCTTTTTCAGCAAAATCAGATACATCAAAATAATGAAAATTTTCTTCCATAAATAGTTTGTCGAAATCTCCGATAGGATCCTGTTCAACCACTTCTTTAGTATTCCTTAATTTAACTGCAAAAGTAAAACTAGTAGAAGCCAAACAAAGACTTAATATTGTACATGTAATAGATAAAACCAATACAAATTTATATCTTTTTCTCATATTTCTCATCCTTTACACTATACTACTACTAAGAATATACTACATTTTAGGGCTTTTCTCAATCAAAAAAGTTGCATATTTCAAGATTTATGCTATAATCTAAGTATCTAGATTTAAGTGGGCGTAATATCCCACTTTTATTATTATTTTGAAGAGGTGAATCATGAACAAAATATTAGAAGCTATCAAAGATGCAATTACTGGTCCAATGACAGAAATGAACATCATCGTTGATTCAGTAAAGTATGAAACAGAAGGTAACTATAACTTCTTAAAAATTGAGTTAGATAAGGTTAACGGAATCGATCTTGATACTATCGTAGCCGCTACTGAAATTATCAATCCAATCATTGATAAATTAGACTTAATTGATGATTCATACATCTTAGATATCACAAGTAAAGAAAAGGGAGATGAGTAATATGGCAAAGAAAAAAAATATGGTTGAAGAAACTGGCCAAATGGATCCAGTAGCATTCATCAAAGCCGTAAAAGGTATCGTTGCTGAAAAAGAAATTTCTGAAGACGTAGTATTCGAAGCTATGGAATTAGCTCTAGCTACAGCTTACAAGAAAAACTTTGGTTCTAAAACTAATGTTAGAGTAGACATTAATAGAACTACAGGTGAAATCAAAGTTATGTCATACTACATTGTAGTTGATGAAATCGATGAAGGAGATACTATTATCGATGAAGAAGGTAATGAAATAGATGTACCACCAGAAATCAATTTAGATGCTCAATTATTAATTGAAGAAGCACGTGAAATTGATCCAACTATCCAAGTAGGAGAAAGAATTGAAAAAGAAGTTACTCCACATGATTTTGGACGTGTTGCAGCTGGTACAGCTAAACAAGTTATCATGCAAAAAATTAGAGAAGCTGAAAAGAACTCTATTATTGATGAATTTGCTGACAAACAAGACGAAATGTTAGTAGGTTCTCTTGCAATGGAAGATGCTCGTAACTACTATGTTGAATTAGGACGTACAAGAGGTATCTTACCTAAATCAGAATTAATTCCTGGTGAAGAACTAAAAATGGGATCTAATATTAGAGTATACGTAACTAAAGTAGAAGCTAATACTAAAGGACCTCTAATTCTTTTATCAAGAAAACATTATGGATTTGTTAAAAGATTATTCGAATCTGAAATTCCTGAATTAGCTGATGGAACAATAATTCTACATGCTGTAGCTCGTGAAGCTGGTATTAGAAGTAAAGTTGCTGTTGAATCAACTAACGAAAGAATCGATGCTATCGGAGCATGTATTGGTGAAAGAGGAGCTCGTATAGGTTCAATTCTAAAAGAACTTAACGGAGAAAAAGTTGATATCGTTTTATATAACGCAGACCCTGCAGAATATATTAAAAACGCTTTATCACCAGCTAAAGATGCTATCGTTAATATAACAGATCCAATGAAGAAAGAAGCATTAGCTATAGTTAATGATGAAAACTTATCATTAGCAATTGGTAAAAAAGGAGCAAACATTAAACTAGCTTCTAAATTAACTAGATACAAAATCGAAGTTAAAACATTAAACCAAGTTAATGAAGAAGGAAATAACTAGAAAGAAGGTATTTAAATGAAAAAAATGCCTGAAAGAACATGTGTTATTACTAGAGAAAAAACACTAAAAAAAGATTTACTTCGTGTAGTACGCGACAATACTGGTAATGTATCAGTAGATACAACTGGTAAAGCAAATGGTCGTGGAGCATATTTAAAAAAAGATAAAGAAGTAATAAACAAAGCAAAAACTACTAAAGCACTAGAACGTATATTAGAAGTAACTATTCCAGATTCTATTTACGAAGAAATGCTTAAATATGTAGATTAAAAAATAAATAAAAAGAAAGAGAGAGGTGAGTTAATATGATGACAGTTAAAGAATATGCACAAGATACAGGTCATTCTATTGCAGAAATCCTAAAGAAATGTAATGAATTAGGAATCAGAGTAAAAAGTGGTGATGATGACTTATCAGAAGACGATATCATTATTCTTGATAACACTATTAACTTAATCAGTACTGATGTAGAAACTGATTACGAAGATGAAGATGCACTAGATGAATCTGTTGAAGATTTAGTAGAAGCTAATAACTTAGACAAAACATTTACTCCAGACAACAAAAAACAAAAATTAAAGAAAAAGAGTCAATTACAAAGTTCAAAAGATGAATACATGTCAAAAAGAAAAGATATGTATAAACATAAAGAAAAACTTATGACTAATGCTGCTGAAGACAATGTGGTACTTTATAAAGAAGGTATGTCAGTTCAAGCATTAGCTGACGCTTTAGGTGTAAGTGGTACTGAACTTATCAAAAAAATCATGGGTCTAGGATTAATGTTAAGTTTAAGTAATTCTATTGATTATGAAACTGCTAGCGTTATCGTATTAGACTATAACAAGACTCTTAAAAAAGAAGAAACACAAGACGTTTCTAACTTTGAAGAGTTCGAAGCAAATGATAGAGCAGAAGATTTACAAGAACGTCCTCCTGTTATCACAATTATGGGACACGTTGACCATGGTAAAACTACATTACTAGATACAATCAGAAAGAGTAAAGTAGTAGATACTGAATACGGAGGAATCACACAAGCTATCGGAGCATACCAAGTAGAACATCAAGGACATAAATTATCATTTATCGATACTCCAGGCCATGCTGCATTTACAGAAATGCGTGCTCGTGGAGCAAGTATTACAGATATAGTTATTATTATCGTAGCAGCTGATGATGGTGTAATGCCTCAAACAGAAGAAGCAATTGACCACGCATTAGCAGCAAACGTACCTATAGTAGTAGCTGTTAATAAAATAGATAAACCAGATGCTCGTCCTGATAGAATCAGAACAGAAATGGCTGAACACAACATAACTCCAGAAGAATGGGGTGGAAATATTCCATTTGTTGATATATCAGCTAAATCAGGTTTAGGAATCGATTTATTACTTGAAACATTACTTGCTATTTCAGAAATGCAAGAACTAAAAGCTAACCCTAATAGATATGCAATGGGTACTGTAATAGAATCTAAAATGGATAAAAATATTGGTGGTGTAGCATCACTATTAATCCAAAACGGAACACTACGTTTAGGAGATCCTATCGTAGTTGGAACATCTTATGGTAAAGTTAGAACAATGAAAGACGACTTAGGAAACTCAATCGTTGAAGCAGGACCATCTACACCAGTAGAAATTACAGGTCTATCAGAAACACCAGCAGCTGGAGATAAATTCATGGCTTTCGAAACAGAAGCACAAGCTAAAGAAGTTGCTGATAAACGTTCTATTCAAGCTAGAGAAAGCAAATTCCAAAAAACATCATTAACATTAGATAACTTATTTGCTTCAATTGATTCTGATACAAAAGAAATCAATGTAGTATTAAAAGCAGATGTTAAAGGTTCAGAAGAAGCTGTTAAAAATGCTCTAGAAAAAATCGACGTTGACGGAGTTAAAGTTAAAGTAATTAGAAGTGGTATTGGTACAATCACTGAAAGTGACGTAGTACTTGCTAACGCTTCAAATGCTCTAATCCTAGGATTCTGTGTATCACCATCTAATAGCACTAAAGAAATAGCTAAAGAATATGGTGTAGACATAAGATTATATACAATAATTTATAAACTAGTAGAAGAAATGGAAGCTGCTATGAAAGGTATGCTTGATCCTGAATTCGAAGAAAAAATTATTGGTTCAGTTGAAATTAGAAAATTATTCAAATTCTCTAAAGTTGGTAACATCGCTGGTTCATACGTAACTGATGGTATCGTTAAAAAAGATGCTAAAGCTAGATTAATTCGTGATGGTATCGTAATCGTAGATACAAAAATATCTACACTTCAAAGAGAAAAAGATCAAGCTAGAGAAGTTAAAAAAGGTTATGAATGTGGTCTAACATTAGAAAACTATTCAGATATCAAAGTAGGAGATACTTTAGAAGTTTATGAAACAGTTGAGGTAAAAAGATGAATCAAATCAAACTAAAAAGAATTGGTTCTCAAATAGCTCAAGAACTAAGTACTATTTGTGCTCAAGAAGCTCATGATTCACTATTAAAAGCTATAACTATAACAAGTGTTGAGGTAACAAATGACTTAGGATTAGCAAAAGTATATTTCACTACATTAGATAATACTAACCCAAGTATCTTAGAAAAACAACTTAATGATGAGACAGCTGGATACTTAAGAACTAAAATAGCTGATCGTATCGAAATTAGACATACTCCTAAAATTAGATTCCAATATGATAAATCAATAGAGTATGGTAACAACATTGAAAGATTATTAAACGAAATACATGAAAAAGATGGTGAATAACCATCTTTTTTTTAATATTTATGATATATTAAATACAAGGTGATACTATGAAACGTAATTTAGATGATCAAGCAAAAATATTTTCATTATCTTATAATAAAAAAGATACATCAATATTTAGAATATCTATAAATTTAAATCAAAAAATAGATGAAAAATTTCTTTTACAAGCAGCAACAAGAACATTAAAACAACATAAAGAATTTAAAGTAAAATTAACTAAAAATTTATTTTGGTATTATCTAGAAGAAAATACAATGGAAATACCACTACACAATACAATAGATTA